>NZ_JAMQTI010000024.1:0-113554 GCF_032883055.1 Mycobacterium sp. 29Ha | reverse complement strand
GTTTACGTGAGGCAACGAATGCCCCCACGCGCGCATCTTGACGTGAGGCAACAGGTCGATGCGATGCAATTACGCTTTCGCCTTGGGGGTCGAGCTTCAAGTCAGTTTCAGGGGTGGAGCAATATGCGTGGAATCCTTATCAACACCGCCGTGCTAGCCATTTTCCTGGGCGCCGCTCCAATCGCCGCCGCCGACGATGTGCCCGGCGTCAACGACGACGCAGTGCTCGGCGCACCTTGTGACAGCGCAAGCCGATACATCTATGGACGCGGCCCTAGCGGCGAGCCGCTCGCCTGTGTCGCGTTCGACGGCGCGGGCCAGTGGGTTCAATCCATGCCTCTGGTCGGTGTTCGTGAGGTCGGCTCTCCATGCGTCGATGAGAGTGACGGCGTTGCTCAATCTCCTGACGGTCTGGGTCTGGTGTGTGCCTCCGACATGGGATGGCAGCCCGGCCCGTAGGTCTCTTTCGCTCGATTGACTCGGTGCTCGGATCCGCTGCGGACGGCGGCGACCCCGAGTGGCTGAATATGCAAGACATAGGGCGGATGAGTTGGCCTGTAAGCCGGATTCTGTTCCGCACCACCGCGAGTGATCACGGCGGTGAGGCGGCGACCATCCATCTGGACACACCGTTGCCGGGTGCCTCAAGCGGCCTACCCGCAGGCTCGGGCGAGCAGCCCTCGGACGCCTGCGCGGCCGCACCAGGTGCGGCCTTCTTGGCCTTGCTTCGGGTGGGGTTTGCCTAGCCACTCCGGTCACCCGGAATGCTGGTGCGCTCTTACCGCACCGTTTCACCCTTACCGCCTCCAGGGCGGCGGTCTGTTTTCTGTGGCACTGTCCCGCGAGTCACCTCGGATTGCTGTTAGCAATCACCCTGCTCTGCGAAGTCCGGACTTTCCTCGAATCATCTTGCGACGATCCGCGGCCGCCCGGCCAACTCATCCGCGCAATAAACTTAGCTCATGTCCCAAGTTCCCCCGGCCCGTTATCTCCTGCGGGCCAAGGATCTGGTCGACGCACGCTATTCGGATCCCATCACCGTCGACGACCTCGCCGCCGCGGCGGGACTGTCGCGGGCCCATTTCAGCCGGATGTTCACCCGGACGTTCGGGGAATCTCCCCGGGCATATCTGCAGACCAGGCGTTTGGAGCGCGCGGCGTCATTGCTGCGCCACACCGACCGCTCCGTGGCCGACATCTGCGTGATGGTGGGACTGCAAAGCGTCGGGTCGTTCACCACCAGCTTCTCGCGGGTGTACGGCATGCCCCCCGCGGCGTATCGGGCCAGCATGCCGCCGGCAGCAATCTACGCGCGAGTGCCCAGTTGCATCCTCGCGCGCGACACCCGGCCGCCCGCCGACAGCCGCGTGCGTAAGACAGCACACGGGGAGAAGACGGGCGACGGCGACCGAACGTAGCGTCGTTCGCATGATCAAAGTTGCAAGCGCCCACCTGTGGGTACACGACCAGGACGTCGCACTGAAATTTTGGACCGAGAACGTCGGAATGGAAGTGCGCCAAGATGTTTCGCTGCCCGATATGGACAACACGTTTCGGTGGTTGACCGTCGGTCCGCCTGGCCAGGACGACGTGTCGATCGTGTTGATGGCGGTCCCCGGCGAACCTGTGATGGATGAGGTCACGCGCAAGCAGGTGCAGGAACTCACCGCCAAGGGCTTCGCCGGCACCGTGTTCCTGACTACCGAAGACATCCAGGCCGACTACGACGAGATGACCGCTCGCGGCGTCGAATTCACCGCACCACCGCATCAGATGCCGTACGGCATCGACTCCGGATTTCGTGATCCGTCCGGCAACAGCGTCCGATTGACCCAATTGGCACCGCCGCCCGCCAATACTGTCTAGGTGCGAACCACTACCGCAGCACTGGGTTCGGCGGCATTCTTCGTCGTCGCGCCCGGCACGTTCGTCGGGCTGGGCCCGTGGCTGATCACCCGATGGGAGATCCCCGAGTCCAGCCCGCCGTTACGTCTGGTCCTGGGGGCGGTCTTCGTCGTCGCGGGCCTGATTCCGCCCATTCACGCTTTCGTCCAGTTCACCAAGGCAGGCGGGACGCCGATGCCCGTCGCGCCGACCGAACGGCTTGTCGTCGGAGGGTTCAACCGCTTCGTCCGGAACCCGATGTACGTCGGCCTGTTGACCGCGATCCTGGGCCAGGCGCTGCTCTTCGACAGCCTGTGGTTGGTGGTCTACGCGGTGATCGGGTGGATCGCGACGGCGTCATTCGTGCACTGGTACGAGGAACCGACGCTGGTGCGCACCTACGGCGAGCAGTACGAGGAATACCGGCGCAATGTGCCCGCATGGACTCCACGCCTCACGCCGTGGCGGCCGCCTAGTGTGCAGCCAGATCGCAAAATCGCCTGAAAGCGGGCGAATCGTCGATCTCAGCGCACACTAGGCCATTCCTGATATCCCGCCGGATTGGCATGCATCGATCTCACGTCTCGCCGACCACCGGCGTCTACAAGACATGAACACCCGACACTGCGTCATCGACAGCAAGCTGGGCGAGCTCACCCTGGTCGCCGACAGCGACGCCCTCACCGGCGTCTACTTCCGGCATCACTGGCGTCGCCCCGACTCATCCGCCTTCGGAGCGCGGGTCGACGCGCACTCCGATGTCCTGCTTACCGAGGCGGAGGTCCAACTGACGGCCTACCTCTCCGGCGACCTCGCCGCTTTGGACCTGCCCGTCCGCCCACAGGGCGACCAGCGTCAGCAGCGGGTCTGGGACTTGGTGTCCGACATCCCCTTCGGCGGCACCGTCACCTATGGAGAACTGGCCGCAGCGCTGGCCGTTGGCACGACAGCGCAGGAAGTGGGCCAGGCCGTCGGCCGTAATCCGCTGTGCATCGTCATCCCCTGCCACCGGGTGGTCGGAAGCAACGGTCAACTCACGGGCTACGCGGGCGGGCTGAAGCGCAAGCAGTTTCTGCTCGAACTCGAGGAGGCCGCCGGCGTCAAGGCGGCGAGACTGTTCTGATGCATCGGAAGCGGGTCGACTCGGGTGATTGGGACGCAATCACCGCTGAGCTCAACGACTTCGGCGGGGCACTGCTACCCCGGCTGCTCACCGATGCCGAGGCCGAGGCGATCAAGCGGCACTACTCCGACGACCACATGTTCCGCTCGACCATCGACATGCACAGATACCGGTTCGGCGAGGGTGAGTACCGATACTTCGACCGGCCCTATCCCGCCCCGATCGAAGCACTCAAGCAAGCGCTGTACCCCCGGCTGTTGCCGATCGCGCGAGACTGGTGGGACAAGCTCGGCCGCCCATCCCCGTGGCCGGACACCCTCGACGACTGGCTCGACATGTGCCACGCGGCAGGCCAGACGAAGTCGACGGCGATACTGCTCAAGTACGGCGCTGGAGACTGGAACGCGCTGCATCGAGACCTGTACGGCGAGTTGATCTTTCCACTACAGGTGGTGATCAACCTAAGCGAGCCGGGCGTCGACCACACCGGCGGCGAATTCCTGCTCGTCGAGCAGCGCCCCCGGGCCCAGTCGCGCGGCACCTCCACACTGCTGCCGCGCGGTCACGGGTTCGTGTTCACCACCCGGGAGCGACCGGTCCGCTCGGCGCGCGGGTGGTCGGCGGCGCCGGTCCGGCACGGCGTCTCGACGGTCCGATCGGGCCAGCGGTTCGCGCTCGGCCTGGTGTTCCACGACGCGGCGTGAGAGATGCCGCGTTACACGCTGATCAGTTCGGACGGCACGCGTACACGCGTGCGCGGAAATCGGGCGTCTAGCCCGCTCGCCGACGGCGCAGCACGATCACGTTGTCATGCCAGATAAAGGGCTCCCTGTCGGGCCAGTTCACCTCTCGCTCGACCACTTTCGTCTGCGCGGGCTCCCACTCCGCATCTGAGAGATTCAGCGAGGCGACGACCTCCTCGGGACTCAGGAAAATGTGGCGGTGGCGATCGAGCTTCGAGTCACCCGGCGGAGGTGCGCTGTGGTCCACGATCAGCAGCGTGCCGCCCGGTTTCAGGGCTTCGGCTGCCCGCAGGAAGATGCGGGTGCGATCCAGCGGCAGGGTGGAGTGCAGGAAGTGGGCACTCACCAGGTCGAACTCGCCGTCCGGAAATGTCTGTGACAGGTCGTGTTGCTGAAAGTCGATCCGGTCCAGCACGCCGCGAGTCTCGGCTGCTGACCGCGCTCGCTGCAGCGCGGTATCCGAGATATCCACGGCGACCACATCCCAGCCATGCTCTGCCAGCCACACCGAGTCCGCTCCCTCGCCGCAGCCGAGGTCGAGTGCTCGACCGACCTCCAGCCCGGTCACCACCTCGGCGAGGCGCAGGTTGACCCGTCCGCTCCACACTCGGTCGCGTTCGCCGTAATGCTGCTCCCAATGCTCCTTGGCGTCAGGCGTTGACACGTCGTCTCCCTTCAGGAACGGCCAGACCGTATTCGTCGGCCATCAAACTCTGCACTATCGCCGCAGCTGCGTGCGAGCCGCTCGCGATCGCGGCCGCCACCTGTGGCATCGGCACGCTCAGATCGCCTGCGGCGAACACCCCGGGTGCCGTCGTCCGGTAGAAGCCGTCCACGGCGATCGGGTTCTGCGCGACCGGTGTCGGATCGGCGGACTCGACGCCCAGCTCATCGGCCAGCGTCGAGCGCTGGTGCAGCGTGGTGGCGACGAGTAAACCCCGGCGCGCCAGTCGAGTTCCGTCGGTGAATACGACGGCGCTCAATTCGCCGTTCTCGGAGTCCAGTTCGGCCACGCGTCGGTCGTCGATGGTGATGTTCGCGTCGGCCAGCCGGATGCGGTCGTCGTCCTCCAGACCGTCGGGCCCGTCGGTCAGCACGACGATGTCGTCGCTCCAACCGCGCAGCAGCAGCGCCGAATGGACCGCACGCGGACCTCGGGCCAGGACGCCCAGAGGTTGGTCCCGCATCTCCCAGCCGTGGCAGAACGGGCAGTGGAACGCCGATCCGCCCCACAGCTGCGCGAGGCCGGGCAACTCCGGCGGGCGGTACTCCATGCCGGTGGCCAGCAGTACGCGTCGCGCGCGCTCGCGGGTGCCGTCGGCCAGTTGGAGCACGAAGTCGCCGTCCGACGGTTCACCCGCGACCACCTCGCCGGTGCGCACCTCGACACCCGGATATACCGATAGCTCACGTCGCCCGGTCTCGTATAACTCGGCCGGACTCCGTCCGTCGTGTCCGAGCAGGCCGCCGATGCCGTGAGCAGGCAGATTGCTCTGCGCTCCGGCATCGACCAGCAGAGTGCGGCGCCGTGCCCGTCCGAGCACCAAGCCGGCACTCAGGCCGGCCGCACCGCCTCCGACGATGATGCAGTCCCAGATGTTGTCCATGACCCCACCTTGCAGGCGCTAGGGCAAAAGTGCCAAGCTTTCTTGCCATGCAGGCAAATGACGAAGAAAGTGTCGATCTGCGGGTGCGCAAGCGTCTGCGAGATCTGCGGATGCAGCGCGGCCTCACCCTCGAAGAGGTCGCCACCCGATCGAGCATCGACGTGTCGACACTGAGTCGTCTCGAATCCGGTAAGCGACGGCTGGCCCTCGACCATCTCCCCCGCCTCGCCGCGGCACTCTCGGTGAGCACCGACGAACTACTCCGCGCCCCCGAGGCCGAAGATCCACGGGTCCGGGCGAACTCGCACACCAGCCACGGCATCACCTACTGGCCGCTGACCCGTCAGGTCGCGGCAGGCGGACTCCACGCGTACAAGATCCGGGTCAGTGCCCGACGCCGGAGGCCACCTCCCGAGCTACCTGTCCATGAAGGCCAGGAGTGGATGTACGTGCTGTCGGGCCAGATTCGGCTGATTCTCGGAGAGCGCGACTTCATCGTCAAACCCGGTGAAGCCGTTGAGTTCTCGACCTGGACACCGCACTGGTTCGGGGTGGACGGCGGTCCGGCGGAGGCGATCATCATCTTTGGTGTGCACGGTGAACGGCTGCACCTGCACGGCTGAGATCTGACGCGACCGCCGATCTACAGCCGATCGTGTGCCAGCTCGGCGAGGTGCTTGAGGGAGTTGTCGAGGTGCTGCCGGTCGAATGGCGGGAACCCGATCTCTTCGCGAACGCGCGGCGGCACGGCCGACCAGCCATACGTCAGCGTGACCTCCGTCCGGTCGTGGGTGACCGGCTTGAGGTCGTAGCGCCAGATCCAGCCGCCGAAGTCGAGGTTGCCGTCGTCGGTGCCTTGGCCCGGCAGCCATGCGATCGCGTGAGGCGGCTCGAAGACCTCGACGCGGTTGGCGATCTCGTAGTGCATTCCCCCGTAGTTCGAGTGATACATCGCCATCCGAAAGACCTGGCCGACGTCGGTCAGCCGCTTGCCGTCGAGCGACTCCCGCACCCAGCCGGTGCCGTCGATCGCCTGATGGGTGTTCGGGTCGGCCAGCACGTCGAACCGGCCGTCCCCTACCCCAGGTAGGCCGTTTGGTTGACCAGCCGTACCGAGGCCGCACCGTCGGGGTAGAACTCGGCGATCGACAGCGACGCCAGGTCCAGGTGCATGCGATAGAGGACGCTCGGGCCCGCATCCAGGGCCATCCGCAGCAGCGTCTTGATGGGCGTCACGTGCGACACCACCAGTACCGTCTCACCCGGATGCTCGGAGATGATGCGCGCCCGCGCCCTGCCGACGCGCTCAGCCGCGGCGTCGAAGCTCTCCCCGTCGGGCGGCGCCACACTGGTGTCGCGCAGCCAGCGCTTGTGCAACGCCGGATCACGTTCGGCCGCTTCGCCGAACGTCAGCCCCTCCCAGCCGCCGAAGTCCGTCTCGATCAGGTCGGCGTCGACGGTGACGTCGAGGCCCAGCGCTTTGGCCGCTGCATCGGCGGTGTCGTGCGCACGCTGCAGCGGCGAGGTGATCACGGCCGAGATGCCGCCCCGGTTGCCCAGGAACTGCGCGGCCGCGTCGGCCTGGCGGCGGCCGAGGTCCGTCAGCGCTGGGTTGCCGCGGCCCGAATACCGGCGTTCCACCGACAGTTCGGTCTGCCCGTGTCGCAGCAGCAGCAACCGGGTGGGCGCACCCCGCGCACCGGTCCAGCCGGCGGGGTTGGTGTGCTGTTCCGTTTTCGGTTCCGCCGTGGACGTTTCCAGCTCGGCTGCCGCATCCATCGCCTCGTTCGCCAGGCGGTCGGCATGGCTGTTCTTCGCCCGCGGAACCCAGGTGTAGGTGACGCGGTCGAATCGCGTCGACAGCTCGGTGGCCTGCTGATATAGCGGCGCCAAGTCCGGATGCTTGACCTTCCAGCGCCCCGACATCTGCTCCACGACCAGCTTGGAGTCCAAGTTCACGTCGACCTCGTCGGCGCCCAGGTTCGCGGCCTCCTCCAAGCCGGCGATCAACCCGCTGTACTCGGCGGCGTTGTTGGTGGCACGGCCGATCGCCTGTTTGCGCTCGGCGAGCACCGTGTTGTGATCCGCGGTCCACACGACCGCGCCGTATCCAGCCGGGCCGGGGTTGCCGCGCGATCCCCCGTCGGCTTCGACGACAACCTTCACGCGCCGGTCCCCTTGACCCGCAACAGAATCGCTCCACACTCGGGGCACCGCAGCACTTCGTCCTCGGCGGCGGCGGAGATCCTGGCCAGTTCGCCGCGGTCGATCTCGATGCGGCATGCACCGCACCGGCCGCCCTGAAGCAGCCCAGCTCCCGCGCCGCCGCGGGTGCGCTGACGCTCGTACAGCGCCACCAGGTCGGGGTCCAGGCCGGCGACGAGTTCGTCGCGCCGCAAAAGTGATTGGTCGCGTAGGCGGTCGAGTTCGCTGCGCGCCTCGTCGCACGCCCGCTGCGCCTCTCCGAGGTCCTTCTGCAGCTCGTCGATCTTCGTCAGCTCGGCAGCCTGCTCGCCCTGCAGCTCCTCGCGGCGCTCCATGATCTCCAGCAGCGAGTCCTCCAGCGACGCCTGCCTGCGCTCGAGTGTCTCCAGTTCGTGCTGTAACTCGGTGAGCTGCTTGGCATCTGTAGCCCCCGAGTCCAGCAGCTTGCGGTCGCGATCCTCACGCTGGCGGACCGAGTCGATCTCGGCCTCGAACTTGTTCACCTGCTCGTTGAGGTCGTCGAGCGCGATCTGCAGTACGGCCAGCCGGTCGTTGGCCTCGCGGTGCGTCGCCTGAATGGTTTCGAGCCGTTGCGACTCGGCGAGGTGGCCCGCACGATGTTCGATGCGGCCTCGTTCGGCATCCAGCTCGGCCAGCTCGAGCAGCGAACGTTGTTGAATTACTTCAGCTTTCATGCCTCGTTCTCTCCACGTTCCAAGGGTCAGTACGAACCGCTGACACCCGCACGGGTAACGCTTCGCCGAAATGGTCTCGCAACAGGTCTGCGGCCTGTGTGCACCAGGGGTATTCGCTCGCCCAGTGCGCGACGTCGACGAGCGCCACGTCAGACGCCCGCCGGTGCTCGTCGGCGGGGTGGTGCCGAAGGTCTGCGGTCACAAAGGCCTGCACTTCTGCGCCCGCGACGGTGTCGAGCAGGGAATCGCCTGCACCGCCGCAGACCGCCACCCGCGACACCGTCGCCTCGGGATCGCCGGAGGCGCGAATCCCCCACGATGTGCCCGGCAGCGCGTCGTGCACCCGTGACACGAAGGCCGACAACGGCTCCGGGCGCGCCAGCGAGCCCACCCGGCCCAACCCGACGTCGCCCGGCAGGGGCGCCAGCTCGAAGACGTCGAACGCGGGCTCCTCGTAGGGGTGCGCCGTGCGCATCGCCGCCAGCACGCGGCCACGCATCCGCGACGGTGCGATCATCTCCACCCGCTCCTCGGGCACCCGCTCAACGGTCCCGACAGCGCCGATCGTCGGTGTTGCACCGTCGTGCGGCAGGAATTGGCCGATACCCGTCGCGGTCCAGCTGCAGTGCGAGTAGTCGCCGATGTGTCCGGCGCCCACGGCGAACATCGCTTCCCTTACCGCGTCGGCGTTTTCGGGGTTTTCGGTGGGTACGAAGACCACCCACTTGTCCAGACCCGTGCCGGACGGGATGGGCGCCAAGACTTCTTCGACGGTCAGGCCCAGTGCGGCGGCCAGCGCGTCCGATACTCCTGGCGATGCCGCGTCGGCGTTGGTGTGCGCGGTGAACAGGGCCCGGCCGGTGCGGATCATCTGGTGCAGCAGCGCACCTTTGGCCGTGTCGGCGGCGACGGTGTCGACCCCGCGCAACAGCAGCGGATGATGCGCGAGCAGCAGTCCCCGGTCGGGCACCTCGGCGACGACGGCGGCGGTGGCGTCCACCGCGACCGTGACCGTCTCGACGGTCTCCGACGGGTCACCGCAGACCAAACCCACCGAATCCCAGTCCTGGGCCAGGTTCGGCGGGTAGGCCGTCTCGAGAACGTCGATGATGTCGGACAGCCGTGGTCTGATGTCGCCGGCCGAGCGGCTCCGGGCACTCACCGGATCACCTCGGCCATCGCCTCGACCAGCACCGGCCACTCGGGCCGCACCGCCGCACGCAGGAACTGGCCGTCCAGTCCGACGAAGGTGTCGCACCGGCGCACCGCAATGCCCTTGCCGTCGAGGTGTTTTCGCATCAGTTCGGCGTCCTCGACGGCAAAGAGGACAAAGGGAGCAGATCCGTCGACGACATCTACGCCGATGCTAGTCAGCCCGTCGACCATCTCCGCGCGCAGGCGGCGCAGGCGTTGGGCGCCGCGTTCGGCCTCGGCCACCGCGTGCGGTGCGCTGCACGCGGCGATCGCTTCGAGCTGCAGCGTGCCCAGCGGCCAGTGCGGGCGTCGCGCGGTCATCCGATCGAGCAGGTCGGCGGCTCCCAGCGCATAGCCCACCCGCAGGCCGGCCAGCGCCCACGTCTTGGTGAGGCTGCGCAGCACCACCACATCCGGGAGCGGTACGGCCGCCAATGACTCCGCCTCACCGGGCACCGAGTCCGCGAACGCCTCGTCGACGACCACGATGCGGCCCGGCCTGCGCAGCGCGGTGATCTGCTCGCGCGAGTGCAGCACCGACGTCGGGTTGGTCGGATTTCCGACGATGACGAGGTCCGCGTCCTCGGGCACGGCCGCATCGGCCAGCTCGTAGGGCGGCGCGAGCACGACGTGCTGGAATGGCACACCGGCCGCGGCGAGGACAGCCTCGGGCTCGGTGAACGACGGCACGATCAGCGCCGCGGACTGTGGCTGAAGTGCGGGCAACAGCGCGAACCCTTCGGCGCCCCCGGCCAGCAGGGCGACCTCGGCCGTATCGCGGCCGTGTCGGGCGGCGACGGCAGCGCGGGCACGCTGCTCGTCGGCGGCGCTGGGGTACCTGCCCAGGTCGGCCATCCGCGCCGTGAGTCGATCGACCAGCCACGACGGCGGCGCGTCGGCGCGAACGTTGACGGCGAAGTCCAGCATGCCCGGACCTGCGGCCCGGTCGCCGTGATAGCGCGCTCCCGGGCGGGATTGGCTTGCCACATCACGACACTAGTGGGCCGTCGGGGACAATGAGTTTGTGACGGCGTCCCCGCAATTGGTGATCTTCGACCTCGACGGCACCCTGACCGATTCGGCTCAGGGCATCGTGGCGAGCTTCCGCCATGCGCTCGACGCCGTGGGCGCCGTCGTCCCCGATGGCGACCTGGCCACCATGATCGTCGGCCCGCCGATGCATCACACGCTGCGCGATATGGGCCTCGGCGAGGTGGCCGACGCCGCGATCGCGGCGTATCGGGAGGACTATCTGGACCGCGGTTGGGCGATGAACCGCCCGTTCGACGGGATCCCTGCACTGCTCGCCGACCTGCGGGCCGCAGGGGTGCGGCTGGCGGTGGCGACGTCCAAGGCCGAGCCGACGGCGGTCCGGATCCTCGCCCACTTCGGGCTCGACGGGCATTTCGAGGTCATCGCGGGCGCCAGCGTCGACGGCTTGCGCGCCACCAAGTCCGAGGTCGTCAAGCGTGCGTTGGCCCAGCTCGAGCCGCTGCCCGACCGCGTGCTGATGGTCGGCGACCGGTCTCACGACGTCGAGGGCGCCGCCGAGCACGGCATCGACACCGTGGTGGTCGCCTGGGGATACGGTCGCTCCGACTTCGAGGACCCGGACGCCGTCGTTCCCCACGCACGGGTCGCGACCGTGGACGAGCTGCGGACGGTGCTCGGTGTCTGAATCAACCGACGTGCCGCTGCACGTCACCTTCATCTGCTCGGGCAACATCTGTCGCTCGCCGATGGCGGAGAAGATGTTCGCCCACCAGCTCAGCGAGCGTGGTCTGGCGGGCGCGGTGCGGGTGACGAGTGCAGGTACCGGCGGCTGGCACGCGGGCGAGCCCGCGGACCGGCGGGCCAGCCACGTGCTTCGCGCCCACGGTTACCCCTCCACGCACCGCGCTGCGCAGATCGACGACGACCATCTGTCCGCCGACCTCGTCATCGCGCTGGGCCGCAACCATCTGCGGATACTGACGGATATGGGCGTCGATGCTGACAGAGTCAGGATGCTGCGCTCGTTCGATCCGAGGTCGGGGGCGCATGCGCTGGACGTCGAGGATCCCTATTACGGCGGTCACGACGACTTCGAGGACGTCTTCTCCGTGATCGACGCGTCCCTGCCCGGCCTGCATCAGTGGGTCGACGAGCAGCTGTCCGCGCGTGGAATCGCGAGCTGATGAAGCGCTGGGCCTTCTTGCTCAAGCCGTCCTGGCTGGCGCTGGCGGTTGTGGTGGTCGCGTTCGCGTACCTGTGTTTCACCGTGCTGGCACCGTGGCAGCTCGGCAAGAACACCAAGACGTCGCGGGAGAACAACCAGATCTCGCACTCGGTGACCGCCGACCCGGTGCCGGTGACAACGCTTTTGCCGCAACAGGATTCGTCGGCGCCCGACGACCAGTGGCGCCGGGTCACAGCGACCGGAGAGTATCTGCCCGACGCCCAGGTACTCGCGCGGCTGCGGTCGGTCGAGGGTGAGCCCGCGTTCGAGGTGCTGGTGCCCTTCGCGGTCGACGGCGGCCCGACCGTGCTCGTCAACCGCGGTTACGTGCGCCCGGAGGGCGGGTCGAAGGTCCCGCCGATTCCCGCACCGCCGACGGGGACGGTGACCGTCACCGCCCGGTTGCGGGACTCCGAAGGGCTGGTGCGAGACAAGGAGCCGTTCCGCGAGGACGGTGCAATGCAGGTGTATTCGATCAACGTGGGGCAGATCTCCACGCTCACCGGCGTGCCGCTGGCGGGGTCGTACCTGCAGCTGGTCGAGGACCAGCCCGGCGGTCTGGGCGTGCTGGGGTTGCCCAACCTCGACGCCGGGCCGTTCCTGTCGTACGGCATCCAATGGATTGCGTTCGGGATCATCGCGCCGATCGGCCTCGGCTACTTCGTGCGCGCCGAGATCCTGCAGCGTCGGCGGGACAAGGCGGCCAAGGAGGCCGCGGACGCCACGCCGGAGAAACCGGTCACGACGGAGGTGAAGCTCGCCGACCGCTACGGCCGACGCCGCTGAGAAGCACGGCGAGGAGTGCGGTCGCGATCTGAACTGCACGCGACAAGCGAACGGCGCGGCTGAGGTCGGCGATCCCCGGTGGCGGCCCCTCGCCGAGTGTCGGCCGGATCTCGAGCTGGTGGGCGTACTGGGTCGGCCCGCCCAGCCGCACGCCCAGCGCGCCGGCGAAGGCGGCTTCGACGACACCGGCGTTGGGGCTGGGATGACGTGCCGCGTCGCGGCGCCACGCCTGCCACGCTCCGCGCGGTGACCCGCTGACCACCGGTGCGCACACCATGACCATGACCGCGGTGGCGCGGGCGGCGGCGAAGTTGGCGGCATCGTCGAAACGGGCTGCGGCCCAACCGAATCGGCTGTAGCGCGATGTGCGGTGACCGATCATCGCGTCCAGCGTGTTGGCGCCGCGGTAGACCAGAATGGCGGGAACCCCGCCGACCGCGCCCCACAGGATCGGGGCCACCTGCGCGTCGGAGGTGTTCTCCGCGACCGATTCCAGTGCCGCGCGGGCGAGGCCGTCGGCGTCGAGGACCGACGGATCGCGTCCGCACAGCGACGGCAGCAGCGCGCGGGCGGCGTCGACGTCGCCTGCGGTCAGGTGGGCCGCCATTTGATTGCCGGCCCGCGTGAGTGACGTCCCGCCCAGCGCCACGAAAGTCGCCGCGGCCATGGCCGCTGGCGCTCCCACGCGCCCTGCCGCCCGCTCGATCAGTACGCCGGCCGCGCCGAGGGCCCCGAGCAGAGCGGCGGTGTGGACGGCACCGGCGGCGCGGGTGTCGGCGTAGCTCAGCCGCTCGAAAGCCGATGCGCCGCGGCCGAACAACGCCACCGGATGACCCCGGCGGGGGTCACCGAACAGCAGGTCGGCCAGCCACCCCACCGCCATCCCTGCGGCGCGGCCGCGGCCATGTGGCGCAAACACTCCGGCAGCGTCTCACAGGGTGGTTCGCGCACAATCGGCTGGCCGGGGGTCCATGATCACAGCAGACACAACTGCGAGGAGTCCACGATGACGTTCCCGGCCCTTAACCATGTCGCGCTGACGGTGCGTGACCTCAATGTCAGCGGACCGTGGTACCGGGCCTTGCTCGAGGCCGAACCCGTCCTTGACGAGCACACCGATGCGGGTTTCCACCATCTGGTGTGGGCGTTCGACAACGGCACCTTGTTCGGCATCCATCAGCACGATCAGCAAGCGCCCGACGAACGATTCACCGAATTCCGCGCCGGGCTGGACCACGTCGGCTTCGGATGTGCGGACCGCGCCGCGCTGGAACAGTGGGTGCAGCGGCTCGACGCCCTGGGTGTCGAGCACAGCGGCATCGTCGACGAGAGCTACGGGTCAGGGCTCAGCTTCCGGGATCCCGACGGCATCGCGTTGGAGTTCTTCGCGCCGCCTACCTGAGCGTGACGATGATCCCCGTCGCCGGGTCGACCTTCCCGTCGAGCAGTTCGAGGTAGGCCCGCTGGATCTCGTCCTCGGTCGAAATCCGCTCGATCCGGAGCCAGCCGGCGGCCCACTGCGCGAACGGCGCCCACGACTCGGCGACCTTGCGGTCGAGCTCGGCGGTCCCCCAGTCGTTGCCGCGCTTGGCGATCCTGTCCGGCGCGAAGAAGAACACCGGGCTTGGGCCGGCGAGTTCGCCTGCCCCCGATGCTATCTCGGTCCAGTGGGTGGCACCGACCGTCGAGCTGTGGGCCAGCCGATCCCCGTAGTGGGCGTGCACTTGGGCGCGCACCTTACCGTCGCCGGAGATGTCGACGTAGACCGCGCGCTCGCCGGGAAGATCGGACACCGCGTCGTACAGACACACCGAGTCGTAGATGTTCAGTCCCTCGACGAACTCGCTGTTGCCCCGCGACGTCAGTCCCACAACCTTGATGCGGTCACGCTTGGCGAGTAGGTAAGCCGCAATCAGCGCCGTCTTCGAAGACGCGCTGGAGATGACGATCGTGTCGGCGCCGAAGAAGTCCTCGTCGGCTAGGAAATCGTCGATGAGGAACGACGTGAAGAACAGCGGGAAGAAGAGGATGTGTTCGGCCTCGCGGTCGGCCGAGTAGACGGGATCGGTCTCGATGTCGCGGTAACCCTGATAGGCCGACGGCAGACCCGCCCGATGCGGTGCCGCGTCGAAGAAGCCCTTCTCGTTGATGCGGGAGGGCATGACCACCAGGTGGCTGGCGCACGGCAGGTAGCCGTAGACGCGCATGCCCTGCGGCAGGCCGGAATTGCGGGACTCCTCGACGTGGGCGTAACCCCAGACGTTGAGCCTCCCCCACTCCGGGTCCGACGCCGGGAAGAAGCCCCAGTAGTTCATTGCGTCGCCGAACACGGCGTACGTGATGTTGTTCGCGGTCAGGCCGAACGACTCGATGCGAAGCAACGCCTCGCCGTCGGCCGGCGACGGCGGGTCGCCGTTGACGATGCGGGTGTCGTGAAGGTCCTCGCGATTCAGCTCCAGGTCCACGCGGCCAGCCTTACATAAAGGCGCGATTCCCATACCGGTCGAGCGAAACCAGTTCTCCGACAGGACGACGCGTGGTGGGGCCGTACTTGCCGATCGGCCAGCCCATCGGGATCACCGCGCACGGGGTGACGTTCCACGGCAGACCGAGGACGCGGCGGGCCAAGAACTTGCTCCACAGCGGAATGGTGATCAGCGCCGCGCCCAGACCTGCGGCACGGGCCGCCAGCAGGAGGTTCTGCACGGCGGGATAGATGGAACCGTAGGCACTTGTCACCGCGACCGGCGGCCAGGGCGGGACGACACCTTTGAGACATGCCACGATCACCACGGGGATCTCGTCGAAGTGGTCAGCCTGCCACCGCACGGCCTTCTCGTTGCGCAGCATCTTCTCGTCCATCCGGTTGCCGAGCATGCGCTTGTACATCTCGCCGCCGAAACTGATGGCCGTACGGTTCAGGCGGCCGAGTTTCGCAACCACCGCACGGTCCTTGACGACGATGAACTCCCAGTTCTGCGCGTTGGAGCCCGTCGGCGCCTTCATGGCCAGCTCGAGGATGTGCAGGAGCAACGCGTCATCGACCGGGTCCGGTTTGATCCGACGGATGGCCCGCTGTGTGCGCATCGCCTCTTCGAGCGACATGGTCAGGGGTTCTTGTTGCGTCATGTCTTGATCCCAGCACGGCCGGCGTCCGGGTCAAGAGGCAAGGGTGGGCGCGGACGGTATCGAACCGCCGACCGCTGGTGTGTAAAGGGATCGGAATGTGTGAAACCGCATGCGGCGGTGTCCAATACGCCCAGTTCAGCGGCGGTTCGCGTGTTCACGCTGTCCACCGCGTCCACGCTGTTCGGGCACGTCTTGGGACACCGTTGGGACACTCAGATGGGTCACGGCGTGCGCCGTAGCGGGTCCGCGATCAGGCTGCCGACAGCCCGGCGGACTCGACGGTGAACAGGTCGTCTCGCAGCCACTGGTGCCCGCATCCGCCGCACTCGTACCGGCACACCGCCCACGCCCCGCCGCCAGCGGTCACGTCGGTCGGCTCGGTCAGGGTGGCGCGGCGCACCCGGCTGTCGGCGCGGTGCCCGGCCGGGTTGCACTGGGGGCAGTAGTCGTCCAGGAATTGCAGGCAGCGGTCCGGCTGGTTCGTCGTTGTCGTTGTCACGGTGTCTCCTCGATGTCGTTGGGTGAGGTGGCCCCGCGTGGTTGTGGTCGGTCGTCAGGTGAGCGGCGGAACGGGGCGCATACCGGCCCGCAGCCCGGCCAGTTGGGAACTGCCCGGCCCACCACCGTCGGTGATGCCCAGCGCCTCGCACACGTCGGTCTGGGTGACCTCCCCGGTGCGGTGAAGCTGTTTGGCCACGCGCATCACGGCGGGCCAGGCGCGCTCGATGACGGGCTGGACGGCGTGCCCGAGGTGGGTGCCGCCAGCGGCGGTCAGCACGCCGCAGTCACTGCGCCCGCCGCCGTCGAACAGCGCGAACATCTCCCGCTGTGTTGGGCGGCGACCACCGGCACGCCACCGCGCCTGTGCCCACGGCCCCGCGTAGGCGATCTCCTCGTCGCGCCCATATGGGCGGTCGGAGAAGCTGGTCACGCCCTCCACGCCCGACACGCGGCTGTCGGACACCACAGCGGTGCGGAGTTGCGCGCCGAGCACGATGCCCGCGACGGCGTGGCCAGCCTCATGCACGCAGATTTCGAGGTGCTGGCGCTGGCGGGCGGTCAGGTCGGCGACGGTCGGCGGGCGCTTGGGTGCGGGCGCTGGCCTCGGCGGCGTCGGTGCGCTGGGCCGGGCGGCGGCCGTGGTGACGCTGGGCCGGGCCGCAGCGGCGGGGACTCTGGGGCGGGCCGCAGCGGCAAGGGTCGCGCGTGCGACCTGTTCGGCCACGGCGGTGAGGTCGGCCAGGGTGATGGTCGGCTCGGTCGTCATGGTGGTGTCCTCTCTGGGGATGTTGGCGGTGGTCGTCACGCGGGGACCGACGCCGGGGCGGCGGTGCGGAACACATCCGGTCCACCACCGTCCCGGCGTCGGTCGATAGTGACCGATGGCTCTGTTTCGTTGCGTTGCAACAATTTGCGCGCGTTCTTCTGGCGTTCCCTCTGGTCGCGGGCAGCGGCGCGGTCTGCCGCCGCGTCCAGGTGTCGGCCAATGCAGTCGGCGCAGGTGTACTCCCAAACGCTCCCCTTCCACCGCCAGCACGGCCCGCCGCACGACTGGCAGACCGGGCCGGTGTAGGTGTCCGGCGCGTCGGTGCTCACGGCGGTCACGGCGCGACCTCCACCGCTGCCACCACGGCCTCGTAACCGACCAGGACCGACCGCTCGGCCACGGCCACGTAGACGTTGTGGCGCTCGTCTGCTGCCGTGCGCACCTGCGGCACGTCGCGCCACCCGAACAGGGGCGCGCTGGTGGCCACGATGGTCTCGCCCAGCCCGGCGCGATAACCGCCGTCGAACACCAGCGCGTGCCCGCCCGGCGTCGTCCACCGAGCACCCGACCGTGTGATCAGTTGCGCCGCAACGAACACCGGCAGCCACGCGGGCGAGGCGTGGACGTAGCCGACCACATTGGCCTCGGCGAACTCGGCCTCGATGTGCGCCAGCGCGTCCACCAGGTCGGCCACCTCGGGGGTGGCGTCCAGGTCGGCGGCATCGACCAGCAGCCGGGCGGCGAACTGCCGGGCCACCACGACCGACTCCCGCAGCCGCAACGCCTGCGCGGCACGCTCCTCCACCTCGCGGCGCGACTGCTCGGTGAGGTCGCAGGAGTCGAACGCCCACACCACCAGCGGGTCGAACGGGGCGAGGATGTCGCCGCGCTCGCCCTGCTTGCGGTCGCCGTCCAGGGTGGGGACGCCGCACCACGGCGCATCCCAGACGCCCACCTGATCGCCAGGGAAGTTCGGGCCGCGAACCTCCACGCCGGTCAGGTGTCGGCTGGCCTCGTCGGTGCCCACCTCGATCCAGAACACCGATGAGTACAGACCGCCGGGCGCGGGATTGACCGGCGGTGCCTCGAACCGCACCGGCAGCATGTCGGGGTGGGTGGTCATCGGAAAGTCGGGTAGCGCGGTGGTCACGGCGGTCTCCTATGCGTCGATGCCCATTGCGGCCAGTTCGGCGCGGGCGCGGTCGTCGGGGGTCTGGTGGTCCTGGTTTCGCTCGCCCTGGTCGTCGCGGTTCAGTCGGCGTTCCAGTGCGGTCGCGGCCTGGTCGATGGTGCGAGCCAGTAACCGCGCCAACAGGTCCGAGCGAGACGGCTGGCCGCGCAGCGCGGCGGCGTTCGGCGGGTGCGAGTGCGCCAGCAGTGCGGAGAACTCGGCATCGACCGTCTCGGCCATCGCCACCAAGGTCGCCACCCACGACCCGTCGGCCAGCGCCTTACCGGTCACCTCGGGCAGTGCCGGGCGCGGTGCGAGGTCCACCAGAGTCGTCATGGCGTAGCGGCGCTTGCCCGGCTCGTTGGCCAGGTGCTTGGTCTTGGCCCGCGCCTCGCGCTCGGCCACCCACCCGGTGATGTCGCCGACTAGTTCGTGGACCATCTCGACCAGCCACGGCACCGTCACCGTGGAGCGCAGGAACCGGGCGGGCCGGGCGTCGGCGGCGATGCGCTCGGCCAATGGGCCAACCACATCCGCGATCTCGCGGGACAGCGACCAGTCGCCGCCGTACTGGCCGACGGTCAACCCCGTGCGCCGCCGCTCGCGCAACTCGGCCTGCGAATACCGGCGGGGCGGTTTCGGGCGCGCAGCCGACAGGGCGGCGTAGGTGCCGCGCCGTCCGATGACGTGAGACAGCACCTCGGTCACCGGGCCACCGCCTCGGTATCGGGGTCCTCGGCGATGACGTCCATCAGCGACTCGGCTCGCTCCTCGGAGATGTCCAGGGTTTTCATCAGTGATGCACGTCGCCGCAGCCACGACAGCGCGGCGCGAGCCTCATCGACGCGGGGGCCGTCGGTCTCGCCGCGCGAGGCCATCGCACCCAACCGGGCGCGCCAGAACTCCACCGAGTGGGTGCGCGGATGGGTGGCGGTCGCGGGCGGGCTAGTGGCTGTCATGCCCCCACGTTAAGCCACTTGCGTGCATAGCAGCTATGACCGAAAACCGTTGCGGGGCAAGCTAACTAACCTAGCTATACCGACGTGTACGGGATTATTGGCGCTTACGACGTGGCGAAATACGGTGAAACGGGGGCCGATGCCCACCGCACGAAACTGATTCGGATTCTCATGCGTGTCGGGGCGTTTGGGCGTCCCGCGCTGATGCTGTCTACGCGAACTCCGCGAACCCAGAGCGCGGCTTGGTCTCCACGATCTCCCCGCGACGACGCATGAACAGGCCGTCGCACCCCGCGCACCGGTACCACTTGGCGAACTCCACGATCCGCTCGCCGAGGCCGACGAGCCGTAGATCGCCGTTGCAATTCGGGCAGTCGCCGGGGCGCTTCTCTGCGTGGTCGTCGTCGTCGCGCCACAGCTTGCCGCACTCGGCACAGTCGAACCGAACGCCCGACCTCCACACCCGCTTAGCCACGCTGTGCAATCCCTTCCGCCGACCTCGACCGGCCCGCCGCGCCTCCGACCGAAGCTAGCAGCCCGACCCACCGCACCGTGAGGCCGGTTGATCAGGGACAAAGGCGCGCCTCCACCCGTCTGACGGGGTAGCAGACTAACCTCCACACGGTGGCGAGTTCGCGTATCAAACGTCCCCTCGTAGTCGATCTCTTCGCCGGTGCCGGTGGGCTGTCCTTGGGTTTCGAGCAGGCTGGCTACGACATCGCCGCCGCCGTGGAACTGGACCCGGTGCACGCCGCCGTGCACGAATACAACTTCCCGTACTCGACCACGATGTGCCGCAGCGTCGTCGGGTTGACGGGCGACGAGATCCGCAGAGACGCCGGTATCGGCAACAAGCCGCTGCACGCGGTCGTCGGGGGCGCGCCGTGCCAGGGGTTCTCCATGATCGGCAAGCGCGCACTGGACGACCCCCGCAATCTACTGGTGCGCGAGTTCTCGCGGATCGTGATGGAGCTACAGCCCCGGTACTTCGTGCTGGAAAACGTCGCGGGTTTGACCGTCGGCGACCACCGCAAATTCCTAGACGAGATCGTGGCCGAGTTCGAGGGCCACTACCGCGTCCTCATGCCCTACCGCGTGTTGCAAGCCGCCGAGTTCGGCGTGCCGCAGTCGCGCAAGCGCCTGTTCCTCATCGGGGCGCGCGAGGGCGTGCCGCTGCCGTCGTACCCGTCGCCGATCACCGGGCCGGGCAGCATGAAGGGAATGCCGAAACCGTCCGACTTGCCGCTCGGCCCCACCGTCTGGGACGCCATCGGCGACCTACCCGACGCCGACGACTACGACGATTTGATGGACGGGGACGCGGTGCTCGCCAAGTTCGGCGAGCCGTCCGACTACGCCGCCGCATTGCGCGGGCTACGGCGCGACCCCGCCGACTTCGGCCACATGCGCGAGTTCGACGAGAAGCTGCTCACGTCGTCCATGCGCACCGTGCACACCGAACTGTCGCGCACGCGGTTCGCGGCCACTGCGCCGGGCACCACCGAGGAGGTCAGTCGGTTCCTGCGACTGCACCCCGAGGGCATCTGCAACACGCTCCGCGCGGGCACGGCCTCCGACCGTGGTGCGCACACGTCGCCCCGCCCGATCCATCCCAAGCTGTCGCGGGTCATCACCGTGCGCGAGGCCGCGCGGCTGCACGCCTACCCCGACTGGTTCCGACTGCACGCCACCAAGTGGCACGGGTTCCGGCAGATCGGCAATAGCGTCCCGCCGCCGTTGGCTCGGGCGGTCGCCGGCTCGCTACTGGCAGCTGACGGCATCAAGCCACAGCCGGGCCGGTTGCTGTCCGAGCACCGCGACGAACAACTGCTCGTCATGGGTGCGGCTCGGGCAGAACGGCACTTCGGCATCGAGTCGCGGGTGATTCCGCAGCGCGACCGCAAGCTGGTGTGATTCGTGCCGAGACAGCCGAACAGGTACGAGTTAATCGCTGAGTACGTCTTCAACAAGTACTACACCGACGGCGCCGACGAAGTTCCGTTCGGGGCGCAGGACATGATCGACGCAGCCGAGGAACTCGGGGTCCGACGCCCCGACAATATGGCGGACGTTCGCTACTACTTTCGTTTTCGTCACGCACTTCCCGATTCGATCATTGCCCGTGCGCCCGAGGGCAAGCATTGGATCATTCGAGGGACGGGTCGGTCAGCGTATGCCTTTGTGGCAATTAAGGATTCGCCCGAGATCCTGCCGAGCGAGCACCTAATCGTCACGAAAGTGCCCGACTCGACGCCAGAGATAATCCGAGCCCACGCGCTGGGCGACGAGCAGGCATTGCTCGCCTTGGTCCGCTACAACCGCCTGATCGACATATTCCTCGGCGTTGCCGCCTACTCGATGCAAAACCATCTCCGAACCACAGTCCCCGGTATCGGACAGGTGGAGGTTGATGAGGTGTACCTCGCCGTTGACCGTTACGGCGTTCAGTACATATTGCCCACCCAAGCTAAAGGTGGCACCGACAGAATCGGCATCACTCAGATAGAGCAGGACCTCGCTATGTGCGATGTCAAATTCCCGGGTCTTGTCGCTCGGCCCATCGCCGCGCAGTTTATGGGCGACACCATCGCGCTATTCGAGCTTGCAGTGCAAGACGAAAGCATCGTCGTCATTCGGGAGTCGCACTACAGACTCGTTCCGGCCAACGAGATCACCGCCTTGGACCGCGAACTATTCAAGTCGCAGGCGCTGCTCCCTCCGACGGTTCCGTTCGATCCCGAGGTCGAATAGCGGCAACGGCGTCGGCGATTCGAGCCGCAGCCTCGTCGGCAGGGGTGTGCGCCCAGAATCGCAGCACCGTCCACCCCTCGGTTTCGAGCAACGCGGTGTTGCGGGCATCCCGCTCGGCGTTCGCGGCGATCTTCGGACCCCAGTAGTCGATATTGGTGCGCGACGGCACGTAGTGCTGCGGGCAGCCGTGCCAGAAACAGCCGTCGATGAACACCGCTACTTTCGCCCGCGTGAACACCAGATCGGCGCGCAATCGCCGATTCTGCGACGACGGCGCGAAGTCCACCCGGTAGCGCAACCCGGCGGCGTGCACCAATTGCCGGACGCGCAACTCTGGCAACGTGTCCCGACGTTTGTTCCCGAGCATCACCGCGCGCGTGGTCGCGTTCTTCGCCCAGCTTTCCGGCGTCGAGGCCATCGAATCGCGGCTAGATCAGCTTCAACACGCCGAAATCGACCAGGTGCTCTTCGCGCCCGTACCAGCCGGACGGTTTGCCGTCGTCGAACTCCACGCGCGCGTTGCTGTCGTTGACCTCCACCACGCGACCCGTCGAGCCCGACTCGACCTGCACCCGGTCGCCAATTTCGAGTTGTGCCATGTCTCCGAAGTTACGCCGCAGCGTCGGCGATTAGCCGATCCGGCGGCGCATCCACGCGGGCGGCGCGGCGTTGGCGCGCCTGGCCACGTCCGCCGGGTTGACGATGTACAACACCCCGCTATGAGTCAGAACGTCGTGCGCCACGACGGTGGCCGCGAGGTTGTCGGCTTGGTGGTCGCGCTCGCCGCCCTGCCAACTCACGGCGGCGGTCTCCCAATTGGGCAGCGACCCGACCAGGCGGGTGGTGCCCGTCTCCAACCCCTGCACCAGCTTGGCCGACCGCTGCAATGCGTTGCCTCGGCCCCGGCCGCTGCTGTTACGCGGCGGCCAGGCCGACACGACGATGTGGTGCGGCGGGTTGTGACGGGCCAGCGCGGTGCGCATGACCGACAGGTACCCCTCGCGCGCGGCGAACGACTCCACCGCGACCTCGGTGGCCCCGGTGTCGATGGCCAAGCGCACCGCCGCCTCGGCCCATTGGTCGGGGGTCATGGGCGCGCTGATGTCGCGGTGGACCACCACCGCCCCCTCGGCCGTCAGGCTGGCGGCCACGATGCCCGCCGAGTCCCCCTGGCCGCTGTCGCACGGGTCCACGCCGACGACCGTGCGCAGCAGCGCCGACGGCATCGCCGAGAGACGGTGCTGGTCGATCCATTCCTGACGAATCACGTTGCCGTCGGGCGAGGCTGGCAGACCCATGAACTCGGCCCACCACGCCCGCTCGCCGAGGCTGCGGCGGCGCTCGGCGAAATCGGCAGCGGTGCGGCCCACCGCGCTCACCATGCACTCGCCGGGGGCGCGCCCCAGCGAGTCGGGCACGCCGTCGGCGGCCACGGCGGGGATGCTCACCAGCCGCCAGCGGTCGCCCTCCTCGGCCAGCAGCGTGCCTATCAGGTCCTCGGGGTGCCAGCGCGTGCCCACGACGACCACCGACGCCCCCGGCTCGACGCGGGACATGAGCGTGGCGCGGAACTCCTCGACCACCCGGCGGCGCAGGGTCGGACTGTCGGCGTCGGTCATGTTCTTCACGGCGTCGTCCACGATGAGCAGGCCGTCGGTGCCGTGCCCGGTGAGGCCGGACAGGATGCCCGAGGCGAGCAGGCCACCGCGCCGCCCGGCCACGGTCCACTGCCCCGCGCTGGACTTGTCCGCCGATAGGGCCAGCCCGAGCAGTTCGCCGTGGTCGTTGATGAGGCGGCGCGCCTCGCGCGAGTGTTTCTCGGCGAGTTCGTCGGCGTAGCTGGCCAGGATGATGCGCGTATCGGGGTTGCGGGCCAGCGCCAGCAGCGTGCCGAGCACGGCGGCGGTGGTGGACTTCGACTCGCGCGGCGGCATCGTGATGATGAGCCGGTCGTTCGGCTCGCGGATGGCCCGGTCGATCTCCTGGCCCACCATGCTCACCGCCGGGGTCAGCCGGTAGTTGGGCAGCAACCGGCGGCCCATGTCGTGCGGGGTGTCGGGCACCCGGCGGGCGCGCAGTTGCGCGAGGTGTTCGGCCTCGGCCAGGGCGCGAGCGGCGGTCTCGGTGTCGGCGAACATGAAAGCTCCTGACCTGGCGTTTTGCATCGTCATCGGCGGCCCGCTTGCTCTATCGACAAACGGTCGCGGGGTTGGTGTCGGCACGTCACCGCAGGCCACCGCGTGTTTCGCACCGCGAGGGTTGCGCCGTCAGGGCGGCCGGTGTCCCAAGAACGGCCCATCCGGCGGTGGTGGCGGCCACTATTCCGGCGGCCACATCACGCTGCCGGGGGCGTGTCCGGCGCGGCGCGTGGCGGTGTCGCGCTGCTGTCGGCCGTCGCCCCGCGCGACCAGTCGGCGGCGCAGTAGTGCCGACTGGCCCATGTATCCGCGCTGCCGCATCGTCTCCTCGAACGACTGGCGGACGTGGTACCGCGATCCGAACATGTGCTCACGACGCGGCGGCTCGGCCTCGACGGTCGCCGGTTCGGCGGCGGCGGCGGTGGCAGGCGGGGCATCGAGTGCGGCCAGCTTGGCGCGGATGCGCGCGAGGATGCCCCCGGCCGTGGGTGTCGTATCGGTCATCGGGTCTGGCCCTCTCGTTGTCGATATGCGGCGATGACGGCCACCGCCGCCGACTCGGCCTCGGCCAGCACCTCGCGCGGCACGTCGGCGAGGTCGTCGTCTTTGTTCACCGCGTCCACTGTGTCCATCGTGTCGGCAACGGGCGCAACGAGTTTCAACGCGGGAACGGCCCCGTCGTCGGCGTCGTCGGAATCGGGGCCGTGCGCCTCGCTGGCGGCCGAAGCGGGCGCGGGCGGGTAATCCCCCACCTCGCCGGGATTCTCGCGGCTGCGGGCGACGGCTGCCCACTGTGCGAGTTCGGCGGCCGGGAGTCCGCCGTGGCCGAGCACGGTGCGGCACACCTCGACGTGGACGGGCCACAGCGGATCGGTCGGGCCGTCGCAGGTGCCGAACACCTCGCGGCATCGGTCGGCGGCACGGTCGGCCAACGTGGCGGTGGTCAGGCGTCCCTCGGACACCTCCTGCATCAACACGGCGACAGCCTCGGCGGCACCGATGTCGGGCACCCCCACTGCGGGGCCGGTCGGCGCGGTCACCGGACCACCTCGGCGTCGATGACCTCGGCCGCCGACGCGAGGGCGGCGGGGTTGCCACCGCTCACCGCCGCCGCGCTGGCCTCGCGGACTTGCCGTAGCCACTCGGCGGTGGCCAGTGCGGGGGTGGTGTCCACGGTCACGTCTACGCGGTCGGGGGCGTAGTACCCGCCCAGCTTGGCCAGTTCCACCTCGTTGGCCCTGATCTCGCGGTTGAGCGCCACCAGCGTGTCGTCGTCGCCGTTGCGGAACGCCGCCGCGAAACGCTGACTCATCGCGCGGCAACGGGTCTCGACGCCGAACTTGTGCGCCTCGACGGTGGTCGTCGTCGCTTCCCGGCGCTCGCGCGCGACGTGACGGGCCACGGCGGTCTGCGCCGCGCCGACGCTGCGGTACCCGAGGCGGTCGGCGACCTCGCGCCAGGAGTGTCGAGACGCGCGCATCTCGAACGCCTCCTTAGCGCGCTCGCGGCTGGCGTAGCGGCTCATCGTCGGTGCCATACCGCATTAGTACCGCATTAGGGTGCACGTTCGTCAGTACCCGACTTCGACGGGAAACTCTGCGGCTGTTGGTGTTTCGCGCCACCGCCCCGGTCGGGTGTGCCGTGGGTCGGGGTCCGTGGCGCGTGCTGCCTGCCATGCCGCCGCTCGCACCACGGCCAGCCGCCGCCGATGGTGCCGCCGCCACCGCCCTAAACCGTGCGGGGACGGACGACGCGGCCGGTTTCGTTGGGTGTCCCTACCCATGTCCCCCACTACGTGGGGGGACAGACACATGGGTGTGGTGGGCAGTAGTTGGGTCACCGCCTGGGTACGGGTGGGTATTCGCAGGTCAGAGCGGGTGGGTACGCACTTGGGTATGCCTGGGTACCCCCGTTGCCGGCTCGGGCCGTACCCACCCCGTACCCACCCCCACGCACGTCGCCGCAAACGCGGTGACCTGCGACTTCGTCCCGAACGACTCCACCCGTACCCAAGTGGCGACGGGGTACGGGTGGGTATGGGTGGGTATATGCAGGTCAGCGGGTGTTTTCGGCCTCGGGTGGGGGTGTCTGGGCGGTGGCCGGGTGCCCGCCGTGCAGTCGGCCCGTCACGTCGGTGGGGCGGTGTCCGTGTCGCCGCTGCCGTCGCCGGTCAGTGCGGTCATGGCGGCGGGATCAAGCGGCGGATAGTCCACGGGCTCGTAGAACACGTGCCCGAAGGGGTCGCGCTTGGCCACCACCAACTTCTGGTGCGCCACCAACAGCTTCACAGCCCCGGTGGCGGTGTGCCTGCTGCACACCCGACGCACCTTCCGCATACCGCCCTTGCCGTTGGGCTTTTGGCCGATCTCCTCGTTGGCCATCTCGGCCAGCCGGGTCTGGGTCAGCCCCTCACCGGGGATGCACCCCTCCTGCGCAAGGGCGTACATCTGTTTGACGAACGCCGCCCCCGTGCCGGTCCACTTGTCCATCGGCAGATCGGGGTCGTAGGGCGCTTGCAACGGGTCCGCGCCGGGCGCGATCACCAACGAGTCGCCGCCGCCGGGCAGCGAAACCTTGACCGCCGTCAGCGGATACGGCCCCTCGACCGCATCGTCTTTCATCTTGCCGACCTCGATGGTGACCTCCATCGACTTCGGGCTGTCGCGCAGCGCGAGTAGCTGGACATCGACGGCGTTGAGCCAGGCGACCGAACCGCGCGCGTTGCGGGGGTCGGCCTTGGTGGTGTGGTGCAGCACCAGCACCGCCGTGCCGGTCCGCCGCATGAGCGTGTCGATGTGCGCCACCGCGCGACCCTGGTCGGTCGCCGAGTTCTCCTCCAAACCGACGGTGCACCGCGCCTGGGTGTCGAACACCACCAGTCGCGCGCCGGTCTCCTCGACCTTGGCCCGCACGTCATCCATGTCGCGCGGCGAACCGAGTTGCGCCGCGCCCTCCAACACCATGAAGTTGGCGAGCACCCGGCGGCGGTCGATGCCGCGCTGTTCGCACCACGCCCGCACGCGCTTGCCGATGCCGCCCGCGCCCTCGCCCACGACGTAGAGCACCGGGACCGGCTCGGCGACAACGAACTTGGCCGCCCCGGCGAACGGGGTGCCGGTGGCCAGCGACAGCGCCATGTCCAGGGCGATGAAGCTCTTGAGGGACTGGGACATCCCGACGAGGTGCGTCAACGACGCGGCGGGCAGCAGCTTGCCCACCAGCCACGCGGTGCCGGGCAGGTTGTCGAGGTCATCGAGCGTGCGCCACCGCTTGGCCACCGAGTCGCGGACGGTGACACCCCCGGCCTTGTGCAGTGCGCGGGCGTCGGCCAACTCGGCCCACGCGGCGCTGCGGTCCCCGGCGGTGGCCGCCGTGAGCGCGGCGATGGCCTCGACGGGCACGTCCAGGCCGACCAGTTCGGCGGCGGTCGCCAGGTAGTTGTGCTCCTCGCGGCGGTGCTTGCGGGCGGCTGGCCCCATGTTCCATGTGTCGCGGTTCTGCCGCTCGATCATCTGCCGGGCGGCGTCGGCGACCTCCGACCCACAGCCGCGCTCGACCTCGGCGAGGGCGTAGGCGGTGTGCGGGGCAACGCTGACCTTCCGCAGTTTCTGTTGGCGCTGGCCACGGTCGCGCTTGCGGGCGTCGGCCCGTGCCCGCAACTCGTTCAGCGCCGCCTCGGGCTCGGGGATGTCGTACAGCGCCGACTCGGCGACGAACTCGGCGACCTCGGCCCGCGTGGTGCCGTCCAGGTCGGGGCATAGCATCGTGGCCACGTCGGGCGGCACCGCGTCGATCTCCTCGAACCGCGTGCCCTCGCGCTCGGTAACCGGATTCGGCGCGACGACGTTGAGGCCGTAGCGGACGCCGAACGCGCGCAGGGCGTCCCACTTCGCCGGATCGGTGACGTACAGCGCGATCTCGTCGCCCGGCTCGGCACCGAGGTGGTGGGCGAGCATCGCCGTCGGAAACGCCACGGCGGGGTCGGGCTCGCGTAGTTCCTCGGTCAACACCGCGCGCGGGGCACGGCTATCGCCGGGGGCGGCGGGGTGGAACGGGTCGCGCCCGTCGTAGCGACGGCCGTTGATGGCCCCGCCCCGCCGGTCGGCGGTAGAGTCGGCCCTGTCGTTGGGCATGTCGGTGTGTCCTCGCTTCGGTGGTAAGTCGCCCCGGTTCCGGTGTCGTTGTCGGGCCGGGGCGCACTGCGTTCGGGGGTGGGTCAGTCCTCGCCAAGCAGCCGCAGCAGGCTGACGGACTTAACGCGAAACCGCTTCTCCCCCAACGTGATTGCTTCCAATTTGCCCGCGTGGATCAGGTCGTAGGTGTACGCCTTGCTGATGCCGAGCAGCAACGCGGCCTGCTCGGCGCTCACCGTGGGGTGATGGCGCAGGTACTCGACGGTGACGGGTCCGCGCCGGATGAAGGGGCAAGCGGCCCCGGCCGTGGGTGTGATGGCTGTGGTGGTCATGTTGTCCATATGACGTCATTGTGATGTCCAATGTCCAGACTGTAGATTGGACAACATGCGCACGACTCGACCACACCACCAACGCGGCGACGTGGAGTCGGTGGACTACGCCGACCCCGACCCGGAACCCGGTAGCCGCAGCGGGCCGTTCGGACGAACGCCCCGGCCCGACGAGCGGGTGGCGATCAGGCTGGCCGGTCACCCCGTCACCTACGTCGTGCGGGTTACGACGAACCGCCGAACCGGCCCAACCATCACCGAACTCACGATGCGGGCCGACGACGGCGCGATTGTCGATTACGACGCGGTGCGCGCGGTGCCGGTGCGCAGGCTGGCCGTCACCGCCGCGCAATGGATCGAACGTCTCGGCGGTCAGATCGGCTACGTGGACGACACCGCCGAGGTCCAGACACAACCCGAGAACCACGACCCCAAGGTGTATGAGGCGGCGCAGATCGCCAAACGGGCGTTGGCCCTCGGTCGGCCGGTGCGCCCCACCGTTGCCGCCGAGTTGCACGTCAGCACCAAGACCGTGGACCGGCTACTCAAACGGGCCAAGGCAGAGGAGTGGTTCGACGCCGAGCCGCTGCCGAAACGCCCACCGCCCCAACAGCGGGACACGACAACCACCTAGCGCGACGACCACCACCTACGACCACAACCACGCACCGAGGAGAACCATCGACATGACCACCACCGAGACCGCCAAACGCACCCGGCGGGCCGAACCGATCAGCAAGCGCACCGCCAGCAACGGCGCGACCACCTACGAGTTCCGCGCCGACGTGGGCACCAAGGCCGACGGCACCCGAGACCGCCGACGGTTCACCTACCGGACGCTGGCCGAGGCGCGCCGCGAATACCGCCGCATCACGTCCGAGGTGGCGGCGGGCACCTACAACCGCCCCACCGCCGTCACGGTCGCCGAGGCGTGCGAGGCGTGGCTGGCCGGGCGGCGCGGCATCCGCCAGGTGACGAAATACGGCTACGAGATGGACCTGAAACCCGTTGTGCGGCACCTCGGTGGGCGCAAGTTGCAGGCGCTCACCAAGGCCGACGTGGACGGTCTGGTGGCGTGGATGCTCACGGCGGCGCGCACCGATCACCGCCACTACCAAGCCGATTCGCTGAACGGTCGCGTGGTCGCGTTGGTGGCCGAGCACCCCGACGGCATCGCTGTCGCCGACATCGCCGCCGCGCTACCCGGCGATGTCCACACCGCGCTGTCCGCGCTGCTGGCCACCGGGCGGGTGACCCGGCTGCGCCGTGGTGTCTACGCCCCCGCTGCGCCCGAGGCCGCCGCCGCCGAGGAACGCGGGCTCAGCCCGCAGACGGTGCGGTCCACCCTCACCACGTTCGGCGCGGTGGTCCAGTCCTACACCGCGCAAGGCGTGCTGCCGCGCAACGTCGTCGCGCTGGTGGACCGGCCCAAGAACACCGACGCCGCCGAGGACACCACCGCGCCCGCCGACCTGGACGCCGACGGCGCGGTGCGGTCGTGGACGCCCGCCGAGGGCGAACGGTTCCGCGAGTCGGTGCGCGATCACCGACTATTCGCCTGCCTATTGCTGTCGTGCTACGGGATGCGCCGGTCGGAAGTGCTCGGATTGCGTTGGAGTGCGGTCAATCTCGACACCGGCACGTTGGCGGTCAAACGTGGCCGGGTGTCCGTGGGCGGGGCTGTGGTGGAGGGCGACCCCAAGTCGCGCCGGTCGCGCCGCGAACTGCCGCTACCGGCTGACGTGACCGAGGCGCTGCGCAGCCTGAAAACACACCAACGTGCCGAGGCGCTGGCGCTGGGCGTCGGGTGGTCCGACGACCGGCTGGTGGCCGTGCAGGAAGACGGCACCCCGCTGCACCCCGACCGCTACACCGACGAGTTCCACCGCCTGCGCGAGCGGGCCGGGCTGCGCCGCATCACGCTCCACGAACTGCGCCACACGTCGGTGTCGCTGATGCAGGACCGGGGCGTCCCGGTGCACATCGTCGCCGCATGGCACGGCCACTCGCCCGAGGTGGCGTTGCGCATCTACACCCACGTCAAGGCCACCGAGCTACGGGCGGCGGGCGCGGCGCTGTTCGGGTGACCCAGCGCAGTTACTCTCGGACATCCGCCGACACCACCGGGAGGGCAGAGTGATGGCTCGGCGAGGCGGTCAGCGACGGCCTCGCGCCGCAAACGTGTGCAACTACTGCGCCGACGACGTGAGGCTTACTCAAACTGGTCGTGTCGGAGCGCACAAGCTGCCGGACGGCCGTCGCTGCCCCGGCAGTGGCGGAACGCCCGCAGTGTGGCGCGAGTTCGACACTCCGATCAGTAGGACACCGCCGCCACGCGCAACGCCACGGCCGCCAGAGCCGCCACCCCCACCACCGCCACCGCCACCGCCACCGCCGCCGGAACCGCAGCGTCGATTGAGCGCGGCCGAGAACAGCGCGATTGAGCGCCGGGCGGTAGCCGTTGTTATTGACCACTTCCACAGCCTCGGATTTGCGACCGCAGACGTTGGGGCTACCGAGTCCTTCGACGTGCGAGCCACCCTCGGCGACCGCGAGGTACTCATCGAGGTGAAGGGAACCACCGGCCGTGGGGAGAGCATCACGCTCACCGCCAACGAGGTCGCGCTCCACACGTCTGCGACCGACAACGCCCTAGCGATTGTTCGGTACGTCGAGTTGGAACAGGTGCGCGGCGAGCCGGTCGCGACGGGCGGCGAGTTGCTCTTGACCATGCCGTGGGCACCCGAGCCCGCGTCGCTGCGGCCCATCGCATTTACCTACGACACCGGCATCGAGTAGTAATCCGCGACGTTCTCGACAGCGTTGGGACACTCTCGGGACATTGGCCCGCCGTCGGTGCGCGCCGCCACTGCCGGTCATCGCCGATTAGGCCGTTGAACTGCAAAGACTTTGGTGGGCGCGGACGGTATCGAACCGCCGACCGCTGGTGTGTAAAACCAGAGCTCTACCACTGAGCTACGCGCCCTCGTCAGGGCAAATTACACGCCGACGAGGTCAGACACGAAATCCGTCAATCCGACCGAAGCGCCGCCAGCGCGTCCGTCCACACCGCCTGATCGCGCGGCTCCCCCGGCTGCTTCATCTCCGCGAACCGGACGATGCCGCCGCGATCCACGACGAAGGTCCCCCGATTGGCGAAGCCGGCGTCGTCGTTGAACACGCCGTAGGCCTGCGCCACCGCGCCGTGCGGCCAGAAGTCCGACAGGACCGGAAACAGGAAGCCGCTTTCGGTCGCCCAGACCTTGTGGGTGGGCGGCGGGCCGACCGAGACGGCCAACGTCGCAGTGTCGTCGTTCTCGTAGTTCGGCAGATGATCACGGATCTCGTCGAGCTCGCCCTGACAGATCCCGGTGAACGCCAACGGAAAGAACACCAGCAACACATCTTTGGCACCGCGGAAGTCGCTCAGCGTGACCGGCTGGCCGTTCTGGTCCTTGAGCGTGAAGTCCGGCGCCTCGGTTCCGACCTCGATCACCGGCTCATCGCCGACCCGCGGCCTTGGACTTCGGCTGCACCAGCCGGCTGGCGATCCAGCCGCCGAGGTTCGCCGACGAGGTCTGCATCAGCCCGGCCGTCGGCGCCGACTCGGCGATCTCAGCCGGCTGCACGTGTCCGGGCTTGCCCGTCTTGGGGGTGACGACCCAGATGACGCCGTCGTCGGCCAGGGGCGTGATGGCGTCCATCAGACGGTCGACGAGGTCGCCGTCGTCGTCGCGCCACCACAGCAGCACCACGTCGATCACTTCGTCGGCGTCTTCGTCGAGCAGCTCACCGCCGCACGCTTCCTCGATGTCGGCCCGGATGTCGTCGTCGACGTCCTCGTCCCAGCCCAACTCCTGCACAACCTGATCTTTTTGGATGCCCAGTCTTTGGGCGAAGTTCGAGGCGTCCTCCGCCGCGACCACCTTCGGTCCTCCTTCAGCCAGCTGGCGCGATGTGCGTCCAGCCCTATCGTCGCACGCCGGGGTCCGCTAGCGACTCACCGGCGGCAAGGTTGTGCCGATCTGGATCAATATGCCGCATCGCAGCGGTTCAGCGCGGTGGTCTTCGCATCGTTGAGCTTGGTGATCGCGGCGTTGAATTCTTCAGGGCCGTAATTGCCCTCAATCGCCACTGCCACGCCCCTTGCGGCGTCGACCCAGGTGTTCATCGAGTCCTTCAGGTCCGGCGGCAGCTCCTCGGACATGCTGCGTGCGACCAGGTCGGCGCTGTGATTGAGGGCGTCGATCGCGGGTCGCGCCTTGGCTTCGGCGTCGGCGGCGCTCTGGTTGAAGGCGTCGACGTAGGCGTTGACTGCGGTGATCGCGTCCACACTGCTGGTGCTCAGCGACTCACACGACGTATGCACCGCCTCCTGGGTGAGCGACGCCTGCCGCTCGGACTCGCGGGCACTCGAACTGGCCGCGGACTCCGCGATCGACGCCGACACCGACGCCCTGTACACGGGTGCATCCGCGGTATCGACCGACGCGGCGCCCTGGGTGACACTGCTGCAGGCCACGATGATCATCGCCGCGGAAGCGGCACTGCCGATCGCGAGAGCGGCGATCCGCAGGCGTCTCGGAAACAGCCAACCGGTCACCACGGTCTGCAGAGGTTACCGGGTCCCATTCGCGACCGCGGGTTCATTCCAGTCCCGTACCCCACCGGTGCAAGTCATGCAGGATTGGAGAAGGATGGAGGAACCGCGCACACAAGAGTGCAAAGTGACCACAGGTGAGAGGTGCGGAAAACATCCACACCGACCACCGCAGCACGTATACCGCCTAACAAGGAGCGGAAGTTGACCACCGAGTTCGCGCGCCAGGACCTGGCCCAAAACTCCAGCAGTGCAGCCGAACCCGACCGCGTTCGGGTGATCCGGGAAGGTGTCGCGTCGTATCTGCCCGACATCGACACCGAAGAGACCGGCGAGTGGCTGGAGTCGTTCGACAAGCTGCTCGAGCGGTCCGGGCCCGCCCGCGCCCGCTACCTGATGCTGCGGCTGCTGGAGCGCGCCGGCGAACAGCGGGTGGCCATCCCGGCGCTGACGTCCACCGACTACGTCAACACGATCCCGACCGAACTCGAGCCGTGGTTTCCCGGCGACGAGGACGTCGAACGCCGCTACCGGGCCTGGATCCGCTGGAACGCCGCGATCATGGTGCACCGCGCGCAGCGACCGGGAGTCGGTGTCGGAGGGCATATCTCGACATACGCATCCTCTGCGGCGCTCTACGAGGTCGGGTTCAACCACTTCTTCCGCGGCAAGGCACACCCCGGCGGCGGCGACCAGATCTTCATCCAGGGCCACGCCTCGCCGGGCATCTACGCGCGCGCGTTCCTCGAGGGCCGGCTGACCGCCGATGACCTCGACGGCTTCCGGCAGGAGCACAGCCACCCCGGCGGCGGGCTGCCGTCGTACCCACATCCACGCCTGATGCCGGACTTCTGGGAGTTCCCGACGGTGTCGATGGGCCTGGGCCCGATGAACGCGATCTACCAGGCCCGCTTCAACCACTACCTGGACGACCGCGGCATCAAGGACACCTCCGACCAGCACGTGTGGGCGTTCCTCGGCGACGGCGAGATGGACGAGCCCGAATCACGCGGCCTGATCCAGGTCGCGGCCAACGAGGGTCTGGACAACCTGACGTTCGTCATCAACTGCAACCTGCAGCGCCTCGACGGCCCGGTGCGCGGCAACGGCAAGATCATCCAGGAGCTGGAGTCGTTCTTCCGCGGCGCCGGCTGGAACGTCATCAAGGTCGTGTGGGGCCGCGAATGGGACACCCTGCTGCACGCCGACCGTGACGGCGCGCTGGTGAACCTGATGAACACGACGCCCGACGGTGACTACCAGACCTACAAGGCCAACGACGGCGCCTACGTTCGCGACCACTTCTTCGGCCGCGACCCGCGCACCAAGCAGCTTGTCGAGAAGATGTCGGACGCCGAGATCTGGAACCTCAAGCGCGGCGGCCACGACTACCGCAAGGTGTATGCCGCCTACCGCGCAGCGATGGATCACAAGGGCCAGCCGACCGTCATCCTGGCCAAGACCATCAAGGGTTACTCGCTGGGCGCGCACTTCCAGGGCCGCAACGCCACGCACCAAATGAAGAAGCTCGCGCTGGCCGACCTCAAGTATTTCCGTGACGCACAACGCATTCCGGTCAGCGACGAACAGCTTGAAGAGAATCCCTACCTCCCGCCGTACTACCACCCCGGCCCGGAGGCGCCCGAGATCCGCTACATGCTGGAGCGGCGGCGGGCATTGGGCGGGTTCCTACCCGAGCGCCGCACCCACGCCAAGGTGCTGCCCCTTCCTCCGCGCGACACCTACAAAGCGCTGAAGAAGGGCTCGGGTAACCAGGAGGTCGCCACCACCATGGCGACCGTGCGCACGTTCAAGGAACTGTTGCGCGACAAGGAGATCGGGAAGCGCATCGTTCCGATCATTCCCGACGAGGCACGTACCTTCGGCATGGACTCCTGGTTCCCGAGCCTGAAGATCTACAACCGCAACGGGCAGCTGTACACGGCCGTCGACGCCGAATTGATGTTGGCGTACAAGGAAAGTGAAATCGGCCAGATCCTGCACGAGGGCATCAACGAGGCCGGTTCGACGGCGTCGTTCACCGCGGTGGGCACGTCGTACTCCACCCACAACGAGCCGATGATCCCGCTCTACATCTTCTATTCGATGTTCGGCTTCCAGCGCACCGGCGACGGCTTCTGGGCCGCCGCAGATCAGATGGCGCGCGGATTCGTGCTCGGCGCCACCGCAGGGCGCACCACCCTCGTCGGCGAGGGCCTGCAGCACGCCGACGGGCATTCGTTGCTGCTGGCGTCGTCCAACCCGGCCGTGGTCGCCTACGACCCGGCGTTCGCCTACGAAATCGCCTACATCGTGGAGAGCGGCCTCGCGCGGATGTACGGCGAGGACCCGGAGAACGTGTACTTCTACATCACGATCTACAACGAGCCGTATGTGCAGCCGGCCGAACCGGAGGGGATCGACGTCGATGCGCTGCTGCGCGGTATCTACCGCTACCGGCCCGCGCCGGAGAAGAGGTCGCACACCGCTCAGATCCTGGCGTCCGGTGTCGCGATGCCCGAAGCGTTGCGCGCTGCGCAGCTGTTGGGCGACGAATGGGACGTCGCCGCCGATGTGTGGTCGGTGACGAGTTGGAATGAGCTCAATCGCGACGGCGTGGAGATCGAGAAGCAGCGACTGCGCCACCCCGACCGGGAAGCCGGCACGCCGTTCGTCACGACCGCCCTCGCCGACGCGATCGGGCCGGTCATCGCGGTGTCGGACTGGATGCGCGCAGTTCCCGAGCAGATCCGGCCGTGGGTGCCCGGCACCTACGTCACGCTCGGAACCGACGGCTTCGGGTTCTCCGACACCCGGCCTGCGGCTCGGCGGTACTACAACACCGACGCCGAGTCGATTGCGGTCGCGGTGCTCGAGGGACTGGCGCGCGACGGCAACATCGATCAGTCGGTCGCCGTCGACGCGGCGAACAAATACCAGATCGACGATGTCTTGGCCGCGCCCGAACAGACGTCGGATCCCGGCGTCGCCTGACCCGCGTTCTTGGAGGATTCCTCCAGAAGGATGGCGTAGCCTTTATAGATGCCCGACAATCGGTATGTTCCGCCGAAGTCCACGGTCGAGGTGCTCGAAACGGTGCCCGACGTGGTGCTGCGGCGGCTGAAGCAGTACTCGGGCCGACTGGCCACCGAGGCTGTGCGCGCCCTCGAGCAACGGCTACCGTTCTTCGCCGATCTCGAAGCCTCGCAGCGGGCGAGCGTCCAGTTGGTCGTGCAGGCCGCGGTGGTCAACTTCGTCGAGTGGATGCGCAATCCGCAGAGCAATGTCAGCTACACCGCCCAGGCGTTCGAGGTCGTCCCACAGGATCTCCGGCGCAAGATCGCGCTACGGCAGTCGGTCGAGATGGTTCGCGTCACCATGGAGTACTGCGAGGAGGTGGTGCCGCTGTTGGCCCGCTCCGACGAGCAGTTGACCGCGCTGACGGCCGGAATCCTGCGCTACAGCCGGGATCTCGCGTTCGCCGCCGCCACCGCCTACGCCGACCAGGCCGAAGCGCGCGGCGCCTGGGACACCCGGATGGAGGCCAATGTCATCGACGCGGTCGTCCGCGGGGACACCGGACCGGAGTTGCAGTCGCAGGCCGCGGCATTGAACTGGGACGCGACCGCCCCGGCCACCGTGATCGTCGGTCTTCCACATCCGGACCGGAACGACCTCGCCGGGGACGACGTGCACGATGTCGCCAGCCGTCACGGCCGCGCCGCGCTGTCCGACGTGCATGGCACCTGGCTGGTCGCGATCGTGTCGGGCGGACTGTCCGCGACAGACCGCTTTCTCACCGATCTGATGAAGGTCTTCGCCGACGGCCCCGTGGTGATCGGCCCGACCGCCACCACCTTGGCGGCCGCGCATCGCAGCGCCACCGAGGCGATCGCCGGCATGAACGCCGTCGCCGGCTGGACCGGCGCACCGCGCCCGGTCGCGGCCCGCGAGCTACTGCCCGAACGAGCGCTGCTGGGCGACATCTCCGCGGTCGCGGCACTGGAAGCTGAGGTCATGCGGCCCTTGGCAGACGCGGGTCCGGCGCTGGCCGAGACCCTCGACGCTTATCTGGACTCGGGCGGCGCCATCGAGGCGTGCGCGCGCAAATTGTTCGTTCATCCAAATACCGTGCGCTACCGGCTCAAACGGATCACGGACTTCACGGGTCGCGATCCGACGGTCCCGCGGGACGCCTACGTCCTGCGGGTAGCGTCCAGCCTGGGCCGGCTGAGTCGGCAAACGCACCTAGCCAGCACGCGAAACACCGCCATAGCCAGGTGACGGAGGTCACTCCGTGGGCCTAGTTCAAGATCACGGGTAGTAATAAGGTCGCGGACCGGTATCGATGGCGTCGCATCACATGCGCTTTTGTGGATTACCTACAAAAACCTAAGACCAGGTTCATAATCTCTTACACCGCGCAAATGTGGTTTCACAGTGTTCTCTTAGAGAGTGCTTGCGTTGCTTGCGCCCGGACAGGGCTCTCAAACTCCCGGCATGCTCGCCTCGTGGCTCGAGCTGTCGGGTGCCGCTGACCGCATCGCAGCGTGGTCGGCGATCAGCGGGCTGGACCTCGCGACGCTGGGAACTACCGCCACCGCTGAGGAAATCACCGATACCGCCGTCACGCAGCCACTGGTGGTGGCGGCCACCCTGCTCGCCCACGAAGAGCTGAGTCGGCGCGGCGTCCTGGACGGTAAGCAGACCGTGGTCGCCGGCCACTCGGTCGGCGAGATCGCGGCATACGCGATCGCTGGCGTGATCTCCGCGGACGACGCAGTCAAGCTGGCCGCGACCCGCGGCGCCGAGATGGCCAAGGCCTGTGCACTCGAGCCCACCGGGATGGCCGCGGTGCTCGGCGGTGACGAGGCCGAGGTGCTGGCCCGTCTCGAGGCGCTCGATCTCGTGCCCGCCAACCGCAACGCGGCCGGTCAGATCGTTGCCGCGGGCAGCATCGCAGCCCTGGACAAGCTCGCCGAGGATCCGCCGGAGAAGGCGCGGGTGCGTAAGCTCGCAACCGCAGGCGCGTTCCACACGCACTTCATGGCGACCGCCGCCGAGGGGTACGCGGCCGCCGCCGAGGGTGTAACAACGGCTGAGCCGACAACGACGCTCTTGTCGAACGCCGATGGTCAAGCAGTCGCCTCGGCCGCGGACGCGATGGCCAAGTTGGTCGGTCAGATGACCAAGCCGGTGCGCTGGGATCTGTGCACCGAGACCATGCGTCAACAGAATGTGACGGCGCTCGTCGAGTTCCCGCCTGCCGGGGCCCTGACGGGGATCGCCAAACGCGAACTTCGGGGGGTACCGACGCACGCCGTCAAGTCCCCCGCTGACCTGGACGGGCTCGCCGAGCTCTGAAAGGGAATGCTTTCCGTCCGTCGGAGGCAACAACCACATACCAACACCAGTTGGCAGTAACAACCAATTAGAAGGAGCCATCGTGGCAACCACCCAGGACGAAATCATCGCCGGCATCGCCGAGATCATCGAAGAGGTCACCGGTATCGAGCCCTCCGAGGTCACCCCGGAGAAGTCCTTCGTCGACGACCTGGACATCGACTCGCTGTCGATGGTTGAGATCGCCGTGCAGACCGAGGACAAGTACGGCGTGAAGATCCCCGACGAGGACCTCGCGGGCCTGCGCACCGTCGGCGACGTCGTTGCCTACATCCAGAAGCTCGAGGAAGAGAACCCCGAGGCCGCTGCCGCCATCCGCGCACAGATGTCGGACAACAAGTGACCAAACCTTCCACTGCTAACGGCGGTTTCCCCAGCGTTGTGGTCACCGCCGTCACTGCGACGACGTCCATCGCACCGGACATCGAGAGCACGTGGAAGGGCCTGCTGGCAGGCGAAAGCGGCATCCACGTACTCGAGGACGAGTTCGTCACCAAGTGGGATCTGCCCGTGCGCATCGGCGGGCACCTCAAGGAGCCCCTTGACCCGCTGATGACACGGCTGGAACTGCGGCGCATGTCGTACGTCCAGCGCATGGCCAAGTACCTGGGTAATCAGCTCTGGGAGTCCGCGGGCAAGCCCGAGGTCGACCCCGATCGTTTCGCGGTCGTGGTCGGCACCGGTCTGGGTGGCGGCGAGAAGATCGTCGAGACGTATGACGCGATGAACGAGGGCGGGCCCCGCAAGGTGTCCCCGCTGGCTGTTCAGATGATCATGCCCAACGGCGCGGCTGCCGTCATCGGCCTGGAATTGGGCGCCCGCGCCGGGGTTATCACCCCGGTCTCGGCCTGCTCGTCGGGTTCAGAGGGCATCGCCCACGCATGGCGCCAGATCGTCATGGGTGACGCCGATATCGCCGTCTGCGGCGGCGTCGAAGGCGGTATCGAGGCGCTGCCGATCGCGGCGTTCTCGATGATGCGCGCGATGTCGACCAACAACGACGATCCCGAGGGCGCCTCCAGGCCGTTCGACAAGAACCGCGACGGGTTCGTCTTCGGTGAGGCCGGTGCGCTCATGATCATCGAGACCGAAGAGCACGCCAAGGCTCGCGGCGCCAAGCCGCTGGCACGGTTGATGGGTGCCGGTATCACGTCGGACGCGTTCCACATGGTCGCGCCTGCCGCCGATGGTCTGCGCGCCGGGCACGCGATGAAGCGTGCAATGGAGACCGCAGGCCTCGATGCCAAGGACATCAGCCACGTCAACGCGCATGCCACCGCTACTCCAATCGGCGATACCGCCGAGGCGAACGCCATCCGCGTTGCCGGAGTGGAGCATGCGGCGGTGTACGCACCGAAGTCGGCGCTCGGCCATTCCATCGGAGCGGTCGGTGCCCTGGAGTCGATCCTGACGGTGCTCGCGCTGCGCGACGGCGTGATCCCACCGACACTGAATTACGAGACCCCAGACCCCGAGATCGATCTCGATGTCGTCGCGGGCGAGCCACGATACGGCGAATACCAGTACGCCATCAACAACTCGTTCGGCTTCGGTGGACACAATGTCGCCCTGGCGTTCGGGCGTTACTGAGATAGGAAAGGAAATCTCAGAGCAGTAATGGCAGCGTTGACCCAGCTTTCGACGGGGAGCGGCTTCCCCAACGTGGTCGTCACCGGTTTTGCGATGACGACCGCTTTGGCGACCGATGCGGACACCACCTGGCAGCGACTGCTGGATGGGCAGAGTGGCATTCGGCTGCTCGACGATCCGTTCGTCGAGCAATACAACCTGCCGGTCCGTATCGGCGGACATCTGCTGGAGGACTTCGAAGAGGAGTTGACGCGGGTCGAACTGCGTCGGCTGTCGTACCTGCAGCGGATGTCCACGGTGCTGAGCAGACGTGCGTGGGACCACGCCGGTTCACCGGACGTCGATCCGCGGCGCCTGATGGTGTCGATCGGCACCGGTATGGGCTCGACCGAGGAATTGCTCTACGCCTACGAAGCGCTGCGCTCGAAGGGCCTTCGGGCGGTGTCACCGCTCGCCGTCCAGATGTACATGCCCAACGCGGCCGCCGCCGCAGTCGGGCTCGAGCGCAAGGCCAAGGCCGGCGTCAGCACGCCGATCTCGGCCTGCGCCTCGGGTTCGGAGGGCATTGCGCAGGCGTGGCGACAGATCGTTCTCGGCGAAGCCGACGTGGCGATCTGTGGTGGCGTCGAAACCAAGATCGAAGCGGTGCCGATCGCCGGCTTCGCGCAGATGCGCATCGTGTTGTCCACCACCAACGACGATCCCGCCGGAGCTTGTCGCCCATTTGACAAGGACCGCAACGGTTTCGTCTTCGGTGAGGGCGCCGGATTGATGGTGATCGAGACCGAGGAACACGCCAAGGCTCGCGGTGCCACCATCCACGCGCGGCTGATGGGCGCCAGCATCACGTCCGACGGCTTCCACATCGTGGCGCCCGATCCCAACGGCGAGCAGGCCGGCCACGCGATGACGCGGGCCATCCAACTCGCGGGCCTGTCCCCCGCGGACATCGACCACATCAACGCACACGCCACCGGCACCACCGTGGGTGACGTGGCCGAAGGCAAGGCCATCCACAATGCGCTGGGCTCTCACCGGGCCGCGGTCTATGCCCCGAAGGGGGCGCTGGGCCACTCGGTCGGCGCAGTCGGCGCCGTCGAGTCCATCCTCACCGTGTTGGCGTTGAAGAACGGCGTCATCCCGCCGACGCTCAACCTGAAGAATCTCGATCCGGAGATCGACCTCGATGTGGTCGCCGGCTCGCCGCGACCCGGCAACTATCAATACGCGATCAACAACTCGTTCGGATTCGGTGGGCACAACGTCGCGCTCGCGTTCGGCAAGTACTGACGTCCCGCCGGCAAGCTCGGCGCTACAGGAGGATTGAATGACCATCATGGCTCCCGAAGCCGTAAACGAATCGCTCGATCCACGCGATCCGCTGTTGCGCCTTAGCACGTTCTTCGACGACAACACCGTCGAGTTGCTGCACGAGCGGGACCGCTCCGGCGTGCTGGCCGCGGCCGGAACCGTCAACGGCGTGCGCACGATCGCGTTCTGCACCGACGGCACCGTCATGGGCGGCGCCATGGGTGTGGAGGGTTGTGCACACATCGTCAACGCGTACGACACCGCCATCGAGGAACAGAGCCCGATTGTCGGGATCTGGCACTCGGGCGGTGCACGGTTGGCCGAAGGCGTAAAAGCGCTGCACGCAGTCGGTTTGGTCTTCGAGGCCATGATCCGCGCCTCCGGGTACATCCCGCAGATCTCGGTGGTGGTCGGCTTCGCTGCCGGCGGCGCCGCGTACGGACCGGCACTGACCGACGTCATCGTGATGGCGCCGGACAGCAAGGTTTTCGTCACCGGTCCCGATGTGGTCCGCAGCGTCACCGGTGAGGACGTCGACATGGTGTCGCTCGGCGGCCCCGACGCCCACCACAAGAAATCCGGCGTGTGCCACATCGTCGCCGACGACGAGGTCGACGCTTATGAGCGCGGCCGTCGCCTGGTCGGATTGTTCTGCCAGCAAGGCCATTTCGACCGCACCAAGGCCGAGGCGGGCGACAGCGACCTGCACGCCCTGCTGCCGGAGTCCGCACGCCGGGCCTATGACGTGCATCCGCTCGTCGAGGCCCTGCTGGACGAGGGGGTGCCGTTCGAGGAGTTCCAGGGCAAGTGGGCGCCGTCCATTGTCGTGGGCCTGGGCCGGTTGGCCGGGCGCACCGTCGGTGTGATCGCCAACAACCCGCTGCGCCTCGGTGGCTGCCTGAACTCCGAAAGTGCCGAGAAGTCAGCACGTTTCGTGCGCCTGTGCGACGCCTTCGGCATCCCGCTCGTCGTGATCGTCGACGTGCCCGGCTACCTGCCCGGTGTGGACCAGGAGTGGGGCGGCGTCGTGCGTCGCGGCGCGAAGCTGCTGCACGCGTTCGGCGAGTCCTCGGTGCCGCGTGTCACGCTGGTCACCCGCAAGATCTACGGCGGTGCCTACATTGCGATGAACTCGCGGTCGCTGAACGCCACCAAGGTGTTTGCGTGGCCCGACGCCGAGGTCGCCGTCATGGGCGCCAAGGCCGCCGTCGGCATCCTGCACAAGAAGAAGCTGGCTGCAGCGTCGGATGATGAGCGCGAGGCACTGCACGAGGAGCTGGCCGCCGAGCACGAGCGGATCGCCGGTGGCGTGGATTCGGCCATCGAGATCGGCGTGGTCGACGAGAAGATCGATCCGTCGCACACTCGCAGCCGGCTGACGCAGGCCTTGGCCGAGGCGCCCGCGCGCCGCGGCCGGCACAAGAACATCCCGCTATAACAGGCGAATTCGGCGCGCATACGCACCGCGGTGGTTGATCAGCGCGCCGAATTCACGAATTCCTCGGCCACATCCGCGACCCGGTCGCGATCCGCGGCGACCAAACCGATGCGAGTGCGACGATCGAGGATGTCGTCGGCGGTCAGCGCGCCCTCATGGGTCACGGCGTATTCGAATTCCGCGCGAATGACATCGATCCCGTCGGCCACCGGCTCCGTGGGCCGGTCGCAGCTCGCGGCGGCGATCACATTCGGCGCTTCCGCACCGTAGCGCGCGACCAACGAGCCGGGCAGTTCGGCCGGCGAGCGCAGTGTCGCAACGGGATTCGACGGTGCACCCACCAGGGGCAGGTTTCGGGTGCGGCAACCGGAGGCCGTCAGACCCCGCACTGCGACCGCCCGATCCAGCACATCTTCTGCCATGTACCGGTATTCGGTCAGCTTGCCACCGATGACGCTGAGCACACCTGACGGCGACTCGACGATCCGATGCTCGCGCGACACGTCGGCGGTGCGTCCCGCTCCGGCGTCGATCAGCGGCCGCAGACCGGCATACGCACCGATCACGTCCCCGGCGCTGAGCGCGACATCCAATGCGGTGTTGACCGTGTCCAACAGGAACTTGGTCTCCTCGGCTGTGGGCTCCGGCACGTCGGGTATTGGACCGGGCGCATCCTCGTCGGTGAGCCCCAGGTACACGCGACCGAGTTGCTCTGGCATCGCGAACACGAAGCGGTTGATCTCGCCGGGTACCGGGATCGTCAGGGCGGCAACCGGATTCCCGAACACCTCGGCATCGAACACGAGATGCGTTCCGCGACTGGGACGCAAGCGAACCGAGGGGTCCACCTCACCCGCCCACACACCGGTGGCGTTGATGACCACCCGGGCCGAGACCTGAAACGACTCCCCGGAACGCTGATCGGTCAACGTCACCGAGGTGCCTGTCGCATCGGATGCCGCGACGCGGGTGAGGATCACGGCGCCGTGCTGGGCGGCCGTGCGGGCCACCGCGGTGACCAGGCGTGCATCGTCGATCAGCTGCCCGTCATAGGCGAGCAGGGCACCGTCGAGGCCGTCGCGACGCACGGTCGGCGCGAGTTCGACGGCACGGCTCGTGTCGATCCTCCGAGACCGCGGCAGCGTCGACGACGGTGTGCCCGCGAGCTTGCGCAGCCCGTCGCCGGCCACGAAACCGAACCGCACGAGTGCGCGCGACGCAGTGTTCATCGACGGCAGCAGCGGGACCAGCTGGGGCATGGCCTCGACGAGGTGAGGGGCGTTGCGCGTCATCAGGATTCCGCGTTCGACCGCACTGCGTCGCGCGATGCCGACGTTGCCGGTCGCCAGATACCGCAGACCGCCGTGGACCAGCTTGCTGCTCCACCGGCTGGTGCCGAACGCCAGGTCGTGCTTCTCGACCAGTGCGACGCTCAGCCCGCGCGTCGCGGCGTCCAGCGCGATACCGACACCGGTGATGCCGCCGCCGATCACGAGAACGTCGATCGTGGCGCCGTCGGCCAGTGCCGCAAGTTCGGAGGTGCGGCGGGCCTCGTTGAGTGCCGTCGAGGTGGTCACGGTTTCAGGTATCCGTTCAGTGAGTGGGCGAGCTCGGTGGCGAGTGCGTCGGCATCGAGGATCGGCGCGACGATCTGGCCGGACTGGATCACCGACTGGGTGATCAGCAGGCACATCGCTCCGAGCTGACGGGGATCGCCGGCACGCACGCTGCCCTCTTCCTGCGCGAGCTTGATATCGGCGGCGACGGCATCGAGCAGGACCTGCTGGCTGGTGCCCAACCGCTCGGCGATGTAGATCATCGCCAGATCGGGGGCGCTGCGCAGCACCGACATGACCACGTCGTCGCGACGCAGCAGTGCGGCAACCGTCACGATGCGCTCGACCAGTGGTCCGCGGCCGACCTGTCGGCTCGGTACGGCGTCGAGCACGCCGATGACCCGCGACGTCAGCAGCGCCGCCAGCACCGAAGGCGTGTCGGGCCAGCGCCGATAGACCGTGGGCCTACTGACACCAGCGCGGCGAGCGATTTCGGCCAGCGTCACTCGGTCCACCCCGAAGGCCAACACGCACTCGGCCGCCGCAGCGAGGATCCGATCTCCGATCGTCTGCGGTGAATCGTTACTGATTGACAGCATGTGTAATACTGTAACGCATGATGCGTCCGGATGACCAACAGACCGCACTGCTGCCCCCGATGAAGTGGAATGCCTGGGGTGATCCCGCTGCGGCCAAACCGCTGTCCGACGGGATAAAGACCCTGCTGAAGCAGGCGCTCGGCGTCGACGGTGCGGCTACGCCCGATCTCGAGGCCGAGGACGTCACCCTTCGCCCGTCCGCGCTGTCCGACGCCGATCGTGACGGGCTGGCCGCCATCGTGGGCGCCGACTACTGCCGTGTCGACGACCGCGGCCGACTCCTTCGCGCCGGCGGCAAATCGACTCTGGACCTCTTGCGCCGCAAGGACTCCGGCGTGCAGGACGCACCCGATGCCGTGCTACTGCCCCAGTGTGACGACGAGATCGCCGCGATCCTGCGGTACTGCTCCGAGCACGGAATCGCGATCGTCCCGTTCGGCGGTGGAACGAGCGTGGTCGGCGGCCTCGACCCGATCCGCGGAGACTTCGGCGCGGTCATTTCGCTGGATCTGCGCCGCCTCACCGAACTGCATTCGCTCGACGAGGTCTCCGGCGAAGCCGAACTCGGCGCCGGGCTGACCGGTCCCGAGGCCGAACGCCTGCTCGGCGAACGCGGCTTCTCCCTCGGCCACTTCCCGCAGAGTTTCCAGTTCGCGACCATCGGCGGATTCGCCGCCACCCGCTCGTCGGGTCAAGATTCGGCGGGTTACGGCCGCTTCAACGACATGGTGCGCGGACTGCGCACGGTGACCCCGGCGGGCGTGCTCGACCTCGGCCGTGCCCCCGAGTCGGCCGCCGGTCCTGACCTGCGCCAGTTGATGATCGGTTCGGAAGGCGTGTTCGGGATCATCACCCGCGTGCGGGTCAAGGTGCACCCGGTGCCCGCGGCGACCCGCTATGAGGCGTGGTCGTTCCCGGATTTCGCGACCGGAGCCGACGCGCTGCGCGCCGTCGTGCAGACCGGTGCCGGGCCGACCGTCATCCGATTGTCCGACGAGGCCGAGACCGGGGTGAACCTGGCCACCACCGAGAACATCGGCGAAGAGCAGATCACCGGCGGCTGCCTGGCGATCACCGCGTTCGAGGGCAGCCAGGCCCACGTCGAGAGTCGCCATGCCGAGACACAGGCGGTGATGCAGGCCGCCGGTGGCACGTCGCTGGGTGAGGGGCCGGCCCGCGCCTGGGAGCACGGTCGGTTCAACGCGCCCTACCTTCGTGACTCGTTGCTGTCGGCCGGCGCCTTGTGCGAGACGCTGGAGACCGCGACCAATTGGTCCAATGTGCCCGCGCTGAAGGCGGCGGTCACCGAGGCGCTGACGAAGTCTCTCGGCGAATCCGGTACACCGGCTCTGGTGCTGTGCCACATTTCGCATGTGTATCCGACGGGAGCCTCGTTGTACTTCACGGTTGTTGCCGGGCAGCGCGGCAATCCGATAGAGCAGTGGCACAAGGCGAAGACGGCCGCGTCGGAGGCGATGATGCGCACCGGCGCGACGATCACCCACCACCACGCCGTCGGCGCCGATCACCGCCCGTGGATGCGCGACGAGATCGGCGATCTCGGCGTCCAGGTGCTGCGGGCCGTCAAGGCGACGTTGGATCCGGCCGGAATTCTCAACCCCGGCAAGCTGATTCCGTGACGGAGCTCGGCCGCGTCACGATGCTGACGAATCCGGCATCGGGGCACGGGAGTGCTCCGCACGCCGCCGAGCGCGCCGTCGCACGGTTGCACAAGCGCGGCATCGACGTCGTCGCCATCGCGGGTACCGATGCCGAGCACGCGAGACGACTCGTCGAGGGTGCACTCGAACGCGGGATGGATGCGCTGGTTGTCGTCGGCGGTGACGGCATCGTCTCGCTTGCGCTGCAGGTGCTTGCGCAGACCGACATCCCGCTGGGCATCATCCCGTCGGGCACCGGCAACGATCACGCTCGTGAATTCGGCATTCCGGCAAAGGATCCCGAGGCCGCGGCCGACGTCATCGTCGACGGCGTGGCCAAGACCGTCGACCTGGGTCGCATCAGGAGCATCGACGGCGCGCAGAAGTGGTTTGGCACCGTGATGGCCGCCGGCTTCGACTCACTGGTGACCGACAGGACCAACCGGATGAAGTGGCCGCACGGCCGCATGCGCTACAACGTCGCGATGGTCGCCGAGTTGTCCAAATTGCGGCTGCTGCCATTCAGCCTGACGTTCGACGGGCGCGAACTGGACACCGAATTGACGTTGGCCGCCTTCGGCAACACCAAGAGCTACGGCGGCGGCATGCTGATCTGCCCGAAAGCCGACCCCACCGACGGACTGCTGGACGTCACGATGGTGTCATCGGCGTCGCGCACGAAGCTGATCCGACTGTTCCCCACCGTATTCAAGGGCACGCACGTCGACCTCGACGAGGTCCGCACCGAGCGTGCCCGCACCATCACCGTCGACTCGCCGGGCATCAACGCCTACGCCGATGGCGAGTACGCCTGTCCGCTTCCCGTCGAGGTGTCGGCGGTGCCGGCCGCGCTGAAGATCCTGACGCCGGCCCCGTAGCGATTACCGCAGCGGGCAGTAGACCGCGAGGCTGATCCCGACGAACTGGTTCGCCTGACCCGGGTCCAGGCCGAACTCGCTGGAGATCCGCGATGCAATCAGATCGCGGGCCAGGCCGCTGGTCGAGGAATCGCAGGCCAGATTGCCCGCCGTGATGACGGCGGGTCCCGAAATCGGCAACCCGAGCCCGTCAAGCGCGCCGAACAGCGCGTCGGTAGCCGGTGATGCCGATGCGGTTGCAGCGGTGAGAAGCGCGCCGGTGGCGAAGGTCGCTGCGGTGAGTACGCGGATCGTGAACATTGTCGCCTCCTAGGGAGATGACGACAGTCTCAGCGATCTCGAAGTCGAAGGTGCAACTACTGCGAAATTTGCCGGTGAATCTTCGCGGCGCACCGACGACGTGCACACGCGGCTAGCCGACTCCCCGGCTCAGCCAGCTGACCTCGGCGGCGTCGCCGCCGTCACGGTAGGGCTCGAGCGCCTCGTCCCATGCGGTGCCGAGCACCGAATCGAGTTCGGCCGCCAACATGTCGGCCCCCGATTGCATCAACGTCCGAAGCCGCATCTCGCCGACCATCACGTCGCCGTTGGCGCTCATCGCGCCGCTCCACATGCCCAGTTGCGGGGTGTGGCACCAGCGATGACCGTCGACGCCTGCGCTGGGGTCCTCGGTGACTTCAAAGCGCAACACCGACCAGGACCGCAGTGCGTTCGCCAGGGCCGCCCCGGTGCCCACCGGCCCGATCCAGTTGGTGACGGCGCGCAGCTGCCCGGGCATGGCAGGCTGGGGCGTCCACTTCAGGTTTGCTCTCGCCGAAAGCGTCGACGACAGCGCCCACTCGACATGAGGGGCTACCGCCGCGGGAGAAGCATGGATGTACACCACGCCAGTCGCCGCGTCGGCGAATTGGTTCGCTGCACGCATTTGCTGCTCCTTCGGCTCCACGAGGGACGTCTTCCCCAAGCGACCTGGCGGTTCCGAATGATGTGCAAATGTATGTGTCGTGCGTGTCTATTGTGCCCTGTGAGGCGCCTGTTGCGCTAGTCTGCTTCGAATTCTCTCAGGATGGCATCAGATAGCGCGGGCCAGCGCGAATATGCCCAGTCGCCGAAATCGCGGTCAGTGAGCACCACGAGCGCTAGGTCAGCCCGCGGGTCCACCCACAAAAACGTCCCTGACTGGCCGAAATGCCCGTAGGTGGCGTCCGAGTTCGCCGAACCTGTCCAGTGCGGCGACTTGTCGTCCCTGATCTCGAAGCCCAGACCCCAGTCGTTGGGACGCTGCGTCCCGAAACCGGGCAGCACCCCCGACACGCCGGGAAACTGCACCTGGGTGGCCTCGGTGTGCATCTGTTCGGACACGGTCGAGGGGCGCAGCAGGTCGCCGGCGAAGGCGACGAGGTCAGCGACGGTCGAGGTGGCTCCGAATCCGGCCGCCTCGGCACCGCCCGCCAGCGTGGTGTCCGACAGGCCAAGCGGCTCGCACACCGCCTCGGTCAGGTACTGCGCGAACTCGATGTCTGCCGCCCGTTGAATCGTCTCGGCGAGCACCCCGAATCCGTAGTTCGAGTACACCCGGCGTTTGCCGGGCTCGGCCATCAGATCCGCCGAGTGCATCGAATAGCCGGACGTGTGTGCCAGCAGGTGACGCACCGTGGAACCGGGCGGGCCGGCTTCGGTGTCGAGGTCGACGGCGCCCTCCTCGACCGCGATCTGCGCGGCCCGGGCCACCAGCGGCTTGGTCACCGACGCCAACGTGAAGCGCTGCCGGACATCGCCGTGCTGGGCCAGGATTCCGGATGGTCCGACTACCGCGGCTGCGGCGGTCGGGACCGGCCACTCTTCGATCGCATCAAGCGCTGCCACATCAGCTAGCCTATTGGGCGCTCCACGCCTCGCAGATGGCCGCCACATGGCGCGCGTCGGTGCCGCAGCACCCGCCGAGCACCGTCACCGCGGGTAAGCGATCCCGCAGGGCGGCATGCCGCGCCCCGAGGTCGTAGGGGTCGCCCTCGTCGAGTTCGGTGGACTCGTCGAGTTCAGCGTGGCTCTTCGATGAGGCGTTCGCGCGCAGACCGACAAGCCGCGACCTCCATGCCCCGTCGTGGTCGAGCGCATCCGCGAAATGTGTCGGATGCGCACAGTTGACCATGAAATACGCTGCACCGCTATCTGTTTCGACATCCACCTGCTCGATCGCCTCGTGCAACGGCTGACCTGTCGGCAGCCGGCCATCGGTCTCGACCGTGAACGAAACCGCCGCCGGAATGCCCGCCGCGGCAGCGGCCCGCACCACACCGATTCCCTCTGCGGCATTGGTCATCGTGATCGCGGTGACCTGGTCGGCGGTCGTGTCGGCGAACGTCGCGATCTGGACCGCGTGATAACGCTCGGCATCCTCGGCCGTCATCGCGTCGCGCGGGTCATAGCCGTCGCCTCGCGGGCCCACGCAGCCGCTCACCACCGCGGTGAGACCCTCGGCCGTCGCGGCCGCACGGACCTCCTCGGCGAGCTCCACCGCCGAACGGTTCACCGCGTCGAGCCGCTCGGGCGAGTATCCGAGCTGTGAAGCCCAGTCGGGATTGGCGCGCCACGTTGGTGTTTCGATGACGAAGCCGGCGCCGTGCCTGCGCGCGATCGCCAGGTACCCATCGTAGTAGCGCCGCAGCCGGTCCCGGGTGTCCGGACTGTCAAGCAACGGGAACGCCGCGAAGGCCGGCAGGTCGATGCCGTCATGGAAGACGAGTTCGGTTTCGAGTCCGCCGTCGGTCACGAACATTCCGCCGCCCAGCTGAGGAAGGCTCCCGCGCCGGCTCATGATTTGCGCGCGATGTAGTAGTAGTTGAACGCGTCGGATTCGATCTCGCGGACCGTGACGTCCCCGAAGCCGGCATCGGCGAGCATCGACGTAGCCAGTTGCCGACCCCAACACGTGCCTAGCCCATCTCCGCCCAGACCCAGCGACACGCTCATGCAGTGCATCGTCGACACCGTGTAGAGATACGTCGCCAACGGCACGCCGATATTGTCCTCCAACCGAGTCGACGCCTTGATGTCGACCATCAACAACACGCCGCCCGGCCGCAGTGCGGCATAGATGTTCTGGAGCACCTGCGCCGGGTGGGCTTGGTCGTGAATCGCATCGAAAACCGTGATGACGTCATAGGTTTCGCTCATATCGAGCGCCGCCACATCCATGGCGGCGAACGTCGCGTTGGGCAGGTTCAGCCGTTGGGCTTCGGCCCGGCCGACGGCGAGGCCTTCGTCGGAGAAGTCGATGCCGGTGAAGCGACTTGCCGGAAACGCCTGTGCCATGACATTGATCGCGTGGCCACTGCCACAGCCGATGTCGGCCACGTCGGCTCCGGCGCGCAGCCGCTCGGGCAGGCCGTCGGCCATCGGCAGAATGACCTCGACGAGTGCGGCGTCGAACACCTCACCGCTCTCCTCGGCCATCAGCTTGTGAAAGCGTGGATAGTCGCTGTACGACAAACCACCGCCGTTGTGGAAGCAATCGACAACCTTCTGTTCCACCTCACCGAGCATCGGTATGAACTGCGCGACGCGGGCCAGATTGTCCGGACCCGCCGCCCGCGTCAGCACGGCCGCGCGGTGCCGCGGAAGGGTGTAGGTCTGCGTGGCCGGGTCGAACTCGACGACGCGGCCGGACACCACCCCACCCAGCCATTCCCGCACATAGCGTTCGTTGAGCCCGGCGGCGTCGGCGATTTGCGCGCTGGTGGCCGGTGGAAGTTCGGCCAGGGTGTCGAACAAATTGGTCTGATGCCCGATCGACAGCAGTATCGCCAGGCTGGCGCTGTCAATGGCACCCGCGATACGGCCGGCGAATTCTTCTGTGGTGTCGGTGAATTGCTGTTCTTCGATGGCGGTCATCCTGCTCCTTGAGAGGTGGTCGAGTGGTGATCACTTGAACTAAACGCGGGGCGCGCACCGCCCGCATCGGGCAAACGATGCATCTTTTCGGACACCCGTGTGGTGCATACGATGCAGTTGGTCATTGCAGGATGTCGTTGTCGTATGCCCACGCCACCGCGGCCGTGCGTGAGGAGACGTCGAGTTTGGCGTAGATGTTGGCCAGATGACGGCCGACCGTCTTCTCACTGATGCAGATCTGCTCGGCGACCTGTTTGTTGGTCGCGCCCCCGGCGATTCGCTGCAAAATCTGGATTTCGCGTTTGGTCAGACCCCGGGCTGTGCTGGTGACGCAGATCTGGGCCGGCTCGACTCCCAGCTGGGCGTAGATGTTCTCGGCGGTCGCCGAGTCCGCGGCGGCCAGCTGCTCGTCGCCCAGGCCCTTGTGCGCGAGGGCCATCCACTCGTAAATCTGCGCGGTCTCGTACCGAGATTGCTGAGTTCGATACTCGCGCAGCGCCGCTTCGAGCAATCCCAGTGCCCTCGCGTGCTGCCCCTGCTGTGTCAACAGCGCGCCGCGGGCATGTGCTGCCCACGCCCGGAATCCGGGGGTAGCGAACGCTTCGGCGCCGGATTCGAGTTCCGCACAGTATCTTTCGCCTTCGTCGAGGCTGCCACGTGCCAGCGCGACTTCGACCGACGCGCGCAACAATCGCATGCGGCCCGGCCGGTCGGCGCCGGCAAGCGCCAGCCGCAAATCGGTCCACGCGGTCTCGCGGTCACCCATCCGGCAACGCAGCAACGCCTCACCGGGTTGGGGCTCCACACCCAGTGACCGGGCGCGCGCGAAGGCCGCGAACGCACCATCGGCATCGCCGCGCAGCCGCCGCACCTCCCCCAACTGGAAGTACCCCTCACCGGCGGCCCAGGTGTTGACGTCCTCCAGCGCCCGGCTGGTCTCGGCAAGCCTGTCCTCGAGCTGGCGGTAGTCATCGGTGGCAGCCGACAGCTGCAGCCGATGCACATCGCAGACCCCGCCGTAGTTCGACGACCCCGCAAAGTCGTTGCACCAGCGCTCCATTGATTGGGTCCATGCCCTCATCCGCGGCAGGTCGGCCAGCCGATGACATTGGTTGAGGACGACGCAGTAGATGTCGCCCGCCCAGTCGATGGGCACCTCGTCGGCAAGGATCGGCAACATTGCCTCGTCGATCAGTCCGTACGCATCGGCCACCCGGGCCTCGCTGATCGCGGTCAGCGCCTCGGCGACCCGGCACAGCGCGTTGAGCGCGGGCATGTCCAGCCGCTGACAGACGTCTCGTAGCTTCTGCACCCGCGCGGCGAGCGCATCGCCGTCGGCCATCACCACGAGCGCCTCGAGATATGCCAGGTAGCCGTCGGTGGGCCCCTCGGGGGCGCCGTCGAGCAGTCGGCGTGCCCGGTTCATCCAGCCCTGCGCGATGACGAAGTCCCCGCGGGTGAACCACGCCAGGCCGAGTTCGACGGCTTTCATCGCCGCCGACGGCGGGTCGGTGCGCGACAACTGTCCGAAGACACGTTCGGCGATGCGCAGGGACTCCTTGCCGCGCCCCAGCTGCCACGCCGCAGTCGCCATCGCGTCGAGGTCGTCGGTACCCAGCGGCGTGTCCTCGCCTGCCCGGGAGAATGCCGAATAGGAGGCATGCCAGTCTCGGCGGACGTGCGCGGTGCGCGCCGTCAGCAGCAGGTCGCCGTGGGTGCCTACGCCGGTATCCATGTCAGTGAAGTACAACGGTATATCCGGGCGGAGAAGTTCAAATGCCCCTTCGGGCATGAATTAATTGAGAACGTTATGTTATCCCCATGACTCAGACGGTGCGGGGCGTGATTTCGCGTAAGAAGGGTGAGCCGGTCGAGGTGGTCGAGGTGGTCATCCCCGATCCGGGTGCCGGTGAGGTGGTGGTCGACATCATCGCCTGCGGGGTGTGCCACACCGATCTGACGTATCGCGAGGGCGGGATCAACGACGAGTTCCCCTTCCTGCTGGGTCATGAGGCGGCGGGCACGGTGGAGTCGGTCGGCGCGGGTGTGACGAACGTGGAGCCCGGCGACTTCGTGATCCTGAACTGGCGTGCGGTGTGTGGACAGTGCCGGGCGTGCAAGCGCGGTCGCCCACATTTGTGCTTTGACGCATTCAACGCCGAGCAGCCGATGACCTTGACCGACGGCACCCCGTTGACGCCCGCGCTGGGCATCGGCGCCTTCGCAGACAAGACATTGGTGCACGAGGGCCAGTGCACGAAGGTCGATCCGGCCGCCGATCCCGCGGTGGCGGGCCTGTTGGGCTGCGGGGTGATGGCCGGTATCGGCGCGGCGATCAACACCGGCGCGGTCAACCGTGACGACACTGTGGCCGTGATCGGCTGCGGCGGTGTCGGTGATGCCGCGATCGCCGGTGCCGCCTTGGTCGGGGCGCGGCGGATCATCGCGGTGGACACCGACAACAAGAAGCTGGACTGGGCGCGCGGGTTCGGGGCCACGCACACCATCAACGCCAAAGAGCTCGACCCGGTGGCGACGATCCAGGATTTGACCGACGGCTTCGGCGCGGACGTGGTGATCGACGCGGTCGGTCGGCCCGAAACGTGGAAACAGGCGTTCTATGCCCGCGATCTGGCCGGAACCGTTGTCCTGGTCGGTGTTCCGACCCCGGACATGACATTGGAGATGCCGCTGATCGACTTCTTCTCCCGCGGCGGTTCACTTAAATCGTCGTGGTATGGCGACTGCCTGCCCGAGCGTGACTTCCCCACGTTGATCAGCCTTTACCTGCAAGGCAGGCTGCCGCTGGAGAAGTTCGTCTCCGAACGCATCGGTCTGGACGGTATCGAGGACGCATTCCACAAGATGCATGCCGGCTCCGAAGCAGACGCTGTGCTGCGCTCGGTGGTGATCCTGTGAGCGACAACATCTCCCGCGTGGTCACCCACGGCACCTTCGAACTCGACGGCGGATCCTGGGAAGTCGACAACAACATCTGGCTCGTCGGCGACGACAACGACGTCATCGTCTTCGACGCCGCCCACGACGCCGGGCCGATCGTCATGGCCGTCGGCGGCCGCAACGTGGTGGCAGTCGTTTGCACCCATGGGCACAATGACCACGTCACGGTCGCCCCTGAGCTGTCGGATGCGCTCGACGCGCCGGTGCTTCTGCATCCGGCCGACGACGTGCTGTGGCGAATGACTCACCCCGAGAGGGATTTCCGTACCGTCAGCGATGGCGAGACGCTCGCTGTCGGTGGCATCGAGCTGCACGCGCTGCACACTCCTGGACACTCGCCGGGCTCGGTGTGTTGGCATGCTCCCGCGTTGAACGCGGTCTTCAGCGGCGACACCCTGTTCCAGGGCGGCCCGGGGGCCACCGGACGGTCGTACTCGGACTTCCCCACGATCCTCTCGTCGATCTCGGGCCGGCTTGGGAAGCTGCCCGACGACACCGTCGTCTACACCGGACACGGCGACACCACCACCATCGGTGACGAGCTCGTGAATTACGACGACTGGGTCAAGCGCGGCAGCTGAGCATCCCCTTGCACCGCGACCGACCGTGTCTGTACGGCGACACTCCGGAAACTGACGTACAAAAGCGGTCGCTCGCGGCGATTAGGTTCCTCGGCCCTCGTCGAGAATGCGACGCTTCTTGGCCGCACGCGCGGACCACATCAACGAGACGACGAGCTGCAGTAAGCCGAGTCCGAAGAGACCGCCGAACACGAACGGCAGCCATCCGCGGGAGCCGTCATGTCCGAATGCCATTCTGGGCGTGATGAACCCGTCGACAGACCCCTTGGCCTCGACCTGGTAGGTGCCCGCCTCCCGAACCTGAACCTTCCAGACCCGCACGCGCACATCGTTGTTGTGTGTCGTTGTGCCGCCGATGTCTTCGATGACCGTGGGCTCCGGCAGACCGGCGGTCGGGGTGATCCCGAAACTCAGATCGGGAATCGCGAAACCGCTCCTCGGATTGTCGGCCACCACGGTATGGAAGCTCACGGTCATCTCGCCAGCAGGAAGTTGCAGGCTCGTGGAGCCCGGAATTGTCATCTCGCCGTACGCGTCGTACTCGTCGAGCACGAAGACGTTCAGGACAAGCGATGCCACGAAACCGACGAAAGACACGACCAACGTGAGAACAGAAACCACGATCGCGATCCGCGGCGCGCGCTTCATGGCCGAAAGTGTGTCACGACTTCGGCCGTATGTCTGTCACGCCTCGGTCTGTGCCGCCGCGCCGATCATCCATGTCTGCAGACCCAATCGCAGGCCGTCGCTGAATCGCTGACCTGGATCGGGAAGCCCGATCTCTGCGATGGCGGCGCGCACTGGTTCGGTGGGCACCGAGAACGGATACGCGCCCGCTGTCAACATCAGCGACCCCTCGGCGAAGAACGCGGTGAACTCTTCAGGCAGCCAGGGCAGATGGCGGTGCACGAGGGCCGCCAATGTCGCGATCCGCCCCATCGCGCGCGCCTTGAAGTCGCGGGCGAACCGATGCGAGATGTTGCGTTCCAGCACCGAGGCCATCGACCCGAGAAGCTCGCCGAGCAGCGGGCGCGCCATCACCGAATCCGCGACGACGGTCGCAACCCGGATCTCGTTGGCGTAGCCCGATTTTCTGGCACGTGGCAGCCCCAGCCGACTCTCGATGTCAGCGAGCCACATCGTGAATTCCTCGTCGAGCACCTCGAGGAAGATCGCCTCGCGGCTGTCGAAATATCTCAGTACGTTCGACTTGGCCAGTCCGACCCGGTCCGAGAGTTCCCGCAAGCTGATGTCACCGACGGTCTTCTCGGCAAGCATGTCGCGCGCGACCTTCATGATCGCCATCCGGCGGGCCGCCATCTGCTCCGGCCGGCGAGCACGCTGGAAGGACGTCACAAGACAGCAACATTATCAGACCATCGGGCTCTTGTTATCAGACCAATGGTCCGTTACTGTTCGGTTATCCATCCGACGTAGAGGAGAAACTCATGGTCCGTGTGCGCACAGTGACGGTCCCCGATCAGTCCGGAAAGCTCGCGGTCGTCACCGGCGCCAACTCCGGGCTGGGGCTTGGCATCGCGACCCGGCTGGCCGCCGCGGGCGCCGACGTCGTCATGGCGATCCGCAACCGCGCGAAGGGCGAGGCCGCGATCGAGCAGATCCGCGCGACGGTCCCCGACGCCAAGCTGTCCATCAAGGCGCTCGACCTGTCCTCGCTGGCCAGCGTCAAGGCGCTCGGCGACGAACTGAACGCCGAGGGACGACCGATCGACCTCCTGATCAACAACGCAGGCATCATGCAGCCACCGCAGCGGGAGACCACCGCCGACGGATTCGAATTACAGTTCGGCTGTAACCATTTGGGCCACTTCGCGCTCACCGGTCATCTGCTGCCGCTGCTGCGTGCCGCCGACCAGCCGCGGGTGCACTCGTTGAGCAGTTCTGCAGCGCGCTTCGGCGGCATTCGGTTCGACGATCTGCAGTGGGAGAAGCGATACAACGCCACCCAGGCGTACGCGCAGTCCAAGTCCGCGAACCTGATGTTCGCGATCGAGTTGGACCGCAGGAGTCGCCACGGCGGGTGGAACATCATGTCCAACGCGTCGCATCCCGGCTTGTGCAAGACCAACCTCCAGCTGAGCGGCCCCTCCCACGGTCAGGCCAACCCGACGCTGCTGGAACGCTTCTACCGCGTCAGCCGGACCGCGATGCCGTTCATGTGGCAGGAGATCGACGAGGGAATTCTGCCCGGCCTGTACGGCGCGACCGCCCCCGAGGCGCAGGGCGGCGCGTTCTACGGACCACGGGGCATCCTCGAACTGGCCGGCGGCGGCGTCACCGACGCCAAGATCCTCCCCCGCGCCAGTGACGAGGCCGACGGACGCAGGTTGTGGGAGATCTCGGAGCGACTGACTTCGGTGACCTATCCCGCGTAAGGGGACTACGGTCGTGGGTACGCCCCAGCTGCCCGTTGCCCACACGTCCCGGAGGTCGCGATGCCTGAGTCAAGCATCGTCGTGCGGCCTGAACCGATGGAGAGCGGTTCCTACACGGCCAGTTCCCGGCTTCAGGCCGCAGGACTGCCTGCGGCCATGGCGATATTCGAGAAGGCGGCCGACGCGGTACCGCTGCCCAAGCAACCAGGGCCGATCGTCGTCGCCGACTACGGCGCAGCCAACGGCCACAACTCTCTTCTGCCCATGTGCGCGGCTATCGCTGTGCTGCGCAAGCGAACCCGACACGACCATTCGATCCTGGTCGTCCACACCGACCTGCCGGACAACGACTTCACGGCATTGTTCAAGACACTCAGTGACGACCCGGACAGTTACCTGCGAAAAGATGCGGCGACATTCGCCTCGGCCGTGGGTCGCTCCTTTTACGCGCAGATCCTCCCGTCCAACAGCGTCAACCTGGGTTGGAGTTCGTGGGCGATCCAATGGCTCAGCCGCGTGCCCGCGCCGGTCCCCGACCACATCCACGTCGCCTACAGCAGCGACGAGCGTGTCAAAGCCGAGTATGCGCGTCAGGCCGCGCACGACTGGCACGAGTTCGTCGCATTCCGTGGCAGAGAGTTGGCGCCCGGCGGACGGATAGTGGTGATGACGCCGGGTATCGATGAGTCCGGCGACTTCGGGTACCACCCGCTCCTCGACAGCATGTACGACGCGGTGGCCGAACTCACCGCGGCCGGGCTGATCACCGAGGACGAGAAACACCGGATGGTACTGCCGATCGCCGGACGCAACGCTGCCGACTTCCGCGCGTGCTTTGCGCCCTCCGGGCGGTTCGAGAATCTCGAGATCGAGCAACTCGACCTTTTCGACGCCGAAGACCGTTTCTTCAAGCAGTACCAAATCGACAAGGATGCCAAGGCTTTCGGTGCTCAGTGGGGGGCGTTCTGCCGAGCCGCGGCGTTCCCCACGTTCGCAAGCTCGCTCGGAGGAGGCCACGCCGACCCACGCAAGACGGAGTTCTTCGATCGGCTCGAGGCCGGGGTGGTCAGTCGGCTGGCGGCATCGCCGGAGCAGACGCAGATTCCGATGGCGCATGTGGTGCTGGTGAAGCGACAATCGAAGTAGTAGCCATCAGCTTGCCATCCGCTCACGAAAGGTGTTGCGGTAGTTCAGGGGTGCTACTCCGGTCAGCCGCCGGAACTGCTCGCGAAAATTGGCCGGGGAGGTGAAGCCGACCTCACGGCCGATCCTTTCGACACCGTATGCGGTGCTCTCGAGCAGCTGTTGAGCATGGCGGACCCGCACTCCGGTCAGCCATTGCATCGGCGTCTGACCCGTCTCGGACTGGAATCGCCGGTTCAAAGTTCGCACGCTCACCGCGGCGCGGGCCGCGATGTCGTGCAACGTCACATCGCGGTGTGCTTCCTGTTCGATCCACGCGAGTACGTCGTCGAGTTCGGTGCGCTCGGCAATGTGTTTGACAGCCGCCTGATTTCGGAGAATGAACTGCGCCTGTCCCCCGCTGCGATGCAGGGGTGCCACGGCGAGTCGGGCCGCGTCGGCCGCCACCGCGGCTCCGTAGTCGCGAGCGATCATGTGCAGGCACAGGTCCAAACCGGCCGATGCGCCCGCCGATGTCAGCACCTGGCCCTCGTCGACGTAGAGGACATCGGGGTCGAGGTCGACGGCGGGAAAGCGCGCGCGAAAGTACTCGGTGGCGATCCAATGGGTCGTCGCGCGCTTACCGTCCAGCAATCCGGTGGCGGCCAGGGTGATGGCACCTGAGCAGATCGATGCGATCCGCGCGCCGCGAGCATGGGCGGCGGTCAGGGCCGACAACACCTCCTGGGAGGTATCGACGGTGGGGTCGTTACGTCCGGGGACGACGATGGTGTCGGCATCGGCCATCGCTTCGAGGCCGTGGTCGGTGGCGATGCGGAGCGGCCCGGCGGTGATCTCCGGTTGTGACCCGCACACCACGATGCGGTATCCCGGTGCGCCAGAGGGCAACTGGACCCGACCGAAGGCTTCGACCGCGGTTGCCAGATCAAAAGCAATGGTGTCTGGCAGCGCCAGCACAGCGACGACATGCATACCGGCACCATAACAGGACTTGGCAATATCTTGGCGATATGTGGCGATCTGGCCACTGGCAACCGCGCCGAAACGGGTCGACGATCACCGTGTGTACGCACAGATCGTGTTGTTCGACGGGTTCGATCCGCTCGACGCCACCGCACCGTTCGAAGTGCTTGCCGCCGGCAGTGACTTCGCCGGAGGCGAACTCCAGGTTGAACTGGTGTCTGCCGAGGGGCCTAGGGAGGTGCTCGGTGGGACCCTGGGAATGGTCTTGCATGCCACCGCGCAGCTCGACCCGTCGAAGCCCGGCTTCATCGTCGTGCCCGGCGCGTCCGGGCCGATCGACGGCGATCCTGACGAGGTCGACACCATCCCCGTCCTGCTCGCACGGTTCGCGGAATCCGCAGCCATTCCGCTGCTGCGCAAGGCGATGGAGAATCCAGATGTCACCGTGGCCACGGTGTGTGGAGGCTCGCTCGCGCTGGCGATGGGTGGGCTGCTGGAGGGCCGTAACGCGGTCACCCACCACCTCGGCATGGACCTGCTCGAGGCTACCGGCGTGACCACAGTGCACGCCCGGGTCGTCGACGACGGCGACCTGGTGACGTCCGGAGCCGTCACCTCCGGTTTGGACCTCGCACTCCATCTGCTCGACCGCTTCTACGGAGCGACGGTCGCCCTCGCGGTCGAGGAGTTGTTCGCCTACGAACGACGAGGGACGGTGTGGACAGCATGAGCATTGCCGGAGACTGGGACGTCACGATCAAGACACCGATCGGCTCGCTCGCCGTGCGTTACACCTTCACCGAACAGGACGGCGCCCTCACCGGTTCCGCGACCGGCAAGGACGAGACGGTTGCGCTACAGGGCATCGTGGTTGATGGACAACGGATTACGTGGAGCCAGTCGGTGCGTAAGCCGATGCGGCTGAACCTCGACTTCGACGTCATCGTCGACGGCGACCGACTCGTCGGCCATTCTCGCGCGGGCCGCCTACCGCGGTCGGCGGTGACGGGTGTGCGCCGCCGCTAGGGCGCCATCTCGTAGGCGCCGTCGTAGGCCTTGACCCGTTCCCAGACCCGATGGAACCGTTCCGCGTCGGGAACGGGCTTGCGGATCGCGCTCAGCGCCCAGTCCTGCTGGGCCGTCGTCGCGGTCGGCTTACCATGCAGCGCAACGGCATACATATTGAAGTCGCGGATCTGGAAATCGAAGATCTGGTCGAGCATGTCGGCGTCCAGGCCCGTCAGCGCGGCCTGCTCCAGGATCAGCTGTCCGTACACGATCAACGAAAACAGATGTCCCACGTTGAGCAGGAAGTCGAGATCCTTCTGCTGGTCGGCGTCGGGCGCGGCGGTCAGGAGAAACTCACGGAATGCCTTGGCCTGGTCGTAGAACACCGCGACATTCGCAATGCCAGCATGTGCCTCGTACACCGGAGTCCAATCGGCGAACTGCACCTTTCCAGCACCCCGCGTCGGCCCCTGGTTCCAGAAGAATGTGTCGTCCGCAGCGTCGTTGCGCATCGGGATCGGCGGATATTCCTTGGGATTCAGCATGTAGTTCGGCATGAACTTGAGCACCAGGCCGACGTTCACGTGCACGGTGCCCTCCAGTCGCGGCAGGGTGCCGATGAACTGTGCAACCTCGCGGAACATCGTGTCCTTCTCGTATCCCTTGGCGGCGATCACGTCGTGCAACGCCCGCAGCACGGTTTCGCCCTCCATGGTGACCTTGGCTTTGGTCATGGGGTTGAACAGCAGATATCGGCGGTCATCGAGGCTCGCGGCACGGAAGTAGTCGACGGAGCGCTGGCTGAACAGCTTCATCGCGATCAGCCGCGAGTACGCGTCGACGAAGTTGGTTCGTACGTGGGTGAATTCGGTGACCGGGTTGCCGTACAGGATGCGGTTCTGAGCGTGGGTGATCGCCTCGTAGAAGGCGTGCTCTGACATGCCGATGGAGCACGAGCACAGGTTGAACTTGCCGACGTTGACCGTATTCAGCGCCGCGGCAAAGGCTTCCACGCCGGTGTGCAGAATGTCCTCCTCTCGCACCGGATAGTTGTCCAACCGGAAGGTGCTGACGTAGATCTGCATGTGCACGACGTTGTCGATCAGGTGGTAGTCGTCGTGCTGACTGTCGGCGACGAACCACATGTACGCGTCTTGGCCCTCGACGTCGCCGCGCCGTCCGAATACCGACACCATGCTGGCGACGTTGCCGTTGCCGATGTAGTACTTCTCCCCCGTCGCCCGGTACAGGATGCCGTTCGCGCGGTCCTCCTCGCTCGCCGGCGTCAGCACCATGTCGGTGTTGTAGACGTCGGCGCCGCGGGAGCGTTCGGACAACCCGAAGGCCATCACCTCGCCGGCGTCGAGGTCGTCGGCTGCCCTCAGCTTGGCGTCCTTGTTCTCGCTCTGCCAAATGGGTCCCAGGCCGAGAATGGTGACCTGTTCGGTGTACCAGTACGTCAGCCCGTAGAACCCGAGGATCTCCGAGAGGGCGGCGTTGCGCGCGGCATCCCAGCGCTTGTCCGGGTCGCCCGCGGCGAATTCCGACGGGGTGAGGAACGTCGCGAACAGTTTCTCGCGCTTGACGAAGTCGACGAAGTCGGCCGGCCATTGCGCGGCCAGATCGTCATCCAGTAGGCGCTTCTTGCCCTGACTTTCGAACCAGTCGATGGTCGCACGCAACAACCTGCGCGTTTCGGCATCGAACTGCGGCGGGTCGTAGGTGTTGGGGTCGAAAAGCAAGCCATCGGTCGTCATGGCCGCCAGCCTAGAACCGCCGCCGACGCTAAGGCGCCGGTTGCGGCGGTTGGATCGGGTTCGGGACGAAGGGCAGACCGGGAATCGTCTCGTAGGGCAGCGTCGGGACGGTCGGCGGCGGCGGTGGCGTGCTTGCCGGCGGCTGAGTGGTCGTGGGTGGCGGCGCTTCGCTGGTCGGCGGAGGAGGCGCGGTCGTCGTCTCCGGGGGCGGCGGAGTGGTCGGGGGTGGTTCGGTCGGGGATGCGGTCACCGTCTCGGTCACCGGCGGCGGTGGCGCCTCCTGCGTGGCGGTCTCGGGTGGCGGGGCCTGCGTCTCCGGCGGCAAAGGCGCCTCCGCGCTCGTGGCCGGAGGCTGTGAGGGGGCCGTGGTCGACGCCGTCTCCGGCGGGGTATCGCCGTCGCGCATCACGAAGATGAGGGCCGCCGCCAGTGCGACCAGCACCACCAACACGCCTGCCCCCAGCGCCACCTCGGGCCGGCGGTACCAGGGCAGCGCCTTCGCCGAGCGCTCGTCGTCATGCGGGTCGGGCTGGAACTGGATCTGCGGCCGGACGTCGTCGGGGTCGGCAGGCGAGTCGTACTCGTAGTGACCGGTCGGCGCCACGTCGGGAACGTCGTTGGCGTCCGACCATGCCAGTGCCCCGAACTGGCCCGACGGAGCCATCTCGTCGGCCGCCGGAACCACCTCGGGTGCCATCTGCGTGGCGGGCGCCGCCGCAGCGGCGGCAGCGGCCATGGCTGTCTGGTCGTCGTCGACGGTTCCGCGCACGGCCGTCAGGCCGGAGCCGATGGCCGCGGTCAGCTCGGGTTGACCGTTGGTGATTATCGGTACCCGGAAGCGGTCGGACAACGTTGTTGTGATGATCGGGATTCGCGCTCCTCCGCCGACGGTGGCAATCGCAGCAAGTTCGCGAACGCCGTTGCGCTCCAACGTTTCCTGCAGCACGCCAGCGAAGTCGGTGACCGGATGACGGATCGCGTCGTCGAGTTCGTTGCGCGTCAGCCTCACCTCGCCACGGTGTCCGGGCACGTCGGCCATCAACGAGGTGACGCTGGCGGTGGACAGCCGCTCCTTGGCGTTGCGGCACTCGGCCCGCAGACGCGTCAGCGAGCCGATCGCCGACGTACCCGACAGGTCGATGTTTCCCGCCGCCGACAGATCGTTGATCACGTGGGTGAGCAAGGCCTGGTCGACGAGATCACCGGAGAGATCGGTGTGGCGAACGGTGGGAGCAAGCGGCGCGTAGCCCGCGTCGGCGTCGAGCAGCGTGACGCTCGTCCCGGTGCCGCCGAAGTCGCACAGCGCGATGACGCCGCGCGTCGGCACACCCGGGTCGTCCTGCAGCGCCCGTACGGCGGCGGTGGCGTCGGACACCAGCGGCGCGGTGCCGAACTCCGGCAACGCGGCCAGCGCATTGCGCAGGCTTTCGACGGCCGCCGGACGCCAGTGTGCGGGATAGGTGACCGCGACCGGGTCGACCGGTGGCCGGCCGCCCGTCAAGGTGAGCAACAGGGCGCGCAGCGCATCGGCGAGCACACCGTCGGCGAGGTGGGTGGAACCGTCGGCCGCGACGATGCCGACCGGGTCACCGACTCGGTCGACGAAGTCGGTGAGGATCAGTCCACGCTCGTTGAGGTTGGGATTCTCGCTGGGCACCCCCACCTCGGGCGGCCGGTGCCCAAAGCGCGTCAGCACCGCGGTACGCGACAGCGCCGCTCGGCCCACGACCACCGCGGTCAGGCGTGTGGCACCTATCGAGAGCCCTAGCCCCTCTGACATGTCTTCCCGTCTCGATCAGATTGTTGTCCGGAGATGTCCATCTGATCAGACGGCGAAAACGTTACTCAGCGGATGGTCCCGAACCCGGGAATCAGTGGTAGATCGAGCGCGGTGACCCAGCCCGGGGACAGGTCGTTGACGGCAGGCACCGCGTTCAGCGCGCGCAGGCCGGTCGCGAGGCACCCGGCGGCCGCGGCATCGCGCCCCGAGCCGTCGGTGAACCTGAATGCGGTCTCCTGGAAGATGCTCGGCGTCCCCTCGATGTCGACGCGGTAGACGTCGTTCTGGTTGCCGGTCGGCCAGTCGGGTGCGGCGTCGTCGCCGATCCGGTTGACGTGTTCGAGCTGGATGCGGGTCTTGCCCTGGTAGAGGCCGTTGATCGTGAACCGCACGGCCGCGACGTTCCCCGCGGGGATGACGCCCTTGGCGGACTTGCGTTCGTTGGGGGTCACCCACTTGTCGTAGGTCGTGGTGATCTCGTCGAGCATGATGCCCGCCGCGTGCGCGATCATGGGAACGGTTCCGCCCCAGGCGAAGACTAGGATGTCGGGGGTTTCGAGCATGGCCTTCTTCTCGGGGGGCCTGCCGATTCCCATCTCACGCTCGTAGTCGCCGGTGTAGTTCGTGTAGTCGAGCAGTTCGGAAGCACGTACCGTACGCACCTCGGAGCACAGCCCCATCAGCGTCATGGGGAACAGGTCGTTGGCGAAGCCGGGATCGATGCCGGTGGTGAAACAGGACGCCTCGCCGAGCTCACAGGCCGCGGTGATGGGTTCGATCCAGTTGGGCGGGTTGAGGTGCATGGTCGGCCACACCCAAGGGGTCATCGCCGTCGAGCAGACGTCGATCCCCGCCCGTAGGAACCGGGTGATGAGGTTGATGTTCTCCTCGGCGTGCGCGGCGGTGGGTCCGTAGTGCACCAGGGCGTCGGGTTTGAGCGCGATCAGCGCGTCGATGTCGTCGGTGGCGGTGATTCCCAGCGTCGTGTCGAGACCGCAGACCTCTCCGACGTCGCGGCCGACCTTGTCGGGGTTGCTGACTCCGACGCCGACCAGTTCGAACAGCGGATGTTTGACGATCTCGGGGATCACCATCTGGCCGACGAAGCCAGTGCCGAAGACGACGATCCGCTTCTTCTGAGAGTCAACAGTCACGCGGTATCCGTTACCTTTCGCTCGGCCCCCGTCGTGACCCTAGCCGCCGCGCGAACCGACGGTGTAAGAGCTGCCTGGGAACGCCGAGTACGGATCCGATTTCGCCCCATGAGAGTCCACAATCACGGCCGGACCGGACGGCTTCGGCGTAGCGAGCCTGCGCGCGAGCGAGATCATCGCGAGCCTCACGAAGCTCGCGCACGCTCGCGCCGGAGAGCATGTCGTTCAGCACTCGGTCGGGCCCGGCGTCGTCGCCCGGCCTGTCAGGCGCACGCTCTATCACGTCCATCACCCTTTGACGAGCGGCCTTCAACTCCGGATGGTCTAACCACCACGGCTTCGGACCGACCCCACCCCAGGCACCATCCGACCCAGCCGCGTCATCAATTGATGACGCCGTTGCGTCGGCACTATCCCCCGCCAACTCGTCGCAGGGCACTGGCTCGGGCTCGTCGCATTCGCCCGGCGCCCAGCCCAACTCATCGAGCACCCTTTGACGAGCGGCCTCCAACTCCGGATGGTCTAACCACCACGGCTTCGGACCGACCCCACCCCAGGCACTATCCGCCCCAGCCGCGTCATCAATTGATGACGCCGACGTCTCATCACTATCCATTCCAGAGAGCGTGCCTGCCACGTCTGACAAGCACGGTCGGCAAGCCCGGGAATGTTTACCGCTTCTGCGGCATTATCCACGCCATGACAACAGCAAGCGGAAAGCCACTCGCGGGACGACGGGCACTGGTCACCGGGGCGTCACGGGGAATCGGGGCCGAGATCGTGCGACGGCTGGCCGCCGACGGAGCCGCTGTCGCATTCACCTACGGCGCGTCGACGGCCGAGGCCGAGAAGCTGGTCGCCGAAGTCGCCGCCGACGGTGCGACGGTCGTGGCGATCCAGGCCGACGCCGCCGACCCCGAACAGGTGACCCACTCCGTCGAGGAAACCGTCGCCAAGCTCGGCGGCCTCGACATCCTCGTCAACAACGCAGGCATCGCGATCCTGGGCGACGTCGCATCCTTCCCGGCCGACCAGTTCGAGAAGATCGTGGCGATCAACATCCGCGGCGTGTTCGTCGCGATCCAGGCAGCACTCGCCCACCTCGGCGAGGGTGGACGCATCATCAACATCGGCAGCATCAACGCCGACCAGGTCCCGGGTCCCGGCCTGGCGGTGTACGCGATGACGAAGGCCGCCGTCGCGGGATTGACGCGCGGCCTGGCTCGCGACCTCGGGCCCAGCGGCATCACCGTCAACAACGTCCAGCCGGGCCCAATCAACACCGACATGAACCCCGACGAAGGCGAATTCGCCGAAATGGCAAAGAAAGTCATGGCCGGCGGTCGCTATGGTCAGCCCAGTGACGTCGCTGGCGTGGTCAGCTATCTGGCGGGCCCCGACACCGGATACATCACCGGCGCGCACTGGAACGTCGACGGCGGATTCACCGTCTAGGGCCCGCAGTCCTATCTTGAACTGCATCGCGCGGTACGGCCACCCGTCGACCTTCCCGATCGAGGAGTCGCCAGGCAACTCAGAAACAGCGGCGCAACCCGCCCGGCTCACACTGCAGCGGGTACTGGGTGACGGGGATCGACAGCGGCCGGTTGAACTTCAGAGTCAGCGGCGCAACGACCATTGCGGGCGCATCGCCGCACTCATCGCCGTGCAGCACCTTCATCTGGCCGGTCAATGAATACCCGTCGAATCGGAAGATCACCTGTTGCGGGGCTGTGGTGCCGTCGGGACATGTGCGCTTGGCGTCGTTGTAGACGAATTGCCACATTCCGTCGACCATGCGCGCATCACGGCCGGCCAGATTGGACGGCCCCACCTTCAACGAGCACGCGACCGGCAACAGCAGCGGATCACGCAGGTCACCCACCGTCGGCACGCAGATCGGCCAGATCTCCCAAGTGCTTTGCGCCTGACCGTCGATGTTGACGTCATAGACGCCTTCCGGAGTACCCGGCGCCCTGGCGGCCGGGCCCTGCGCCTGAGCCGATGCAACGACCCCGAGAGCGGTGGCAATCCCGAGGAGGGCCACGACAAACCCCTTGACGAACCTCACGATGGCACCCCATTCACCCGGCAGAAGACCTTGAATCCCGTGCAGTATTCCAGTGCACAGCCTGGTCCGTCACCCCTTTGACCGCGCCCGGCGTTTCAAGCCCCTGACCGAGCGGGTAGATGCGTTCGGGGTGATGGCGATGAGACGACTGGCGGTGTTGGTCGCTGTCGTCACCCTTTTTTCCGGCCTCACTGCGTGCTCGACCGGCCAGCGGGTGGACCTCGGCGGCGAGTCGTCAGGCAATCTCATCGCCGCGATCGCAGGCGAACCCGATCAGCTCGACCCCCACAAGACCAGCGCATACTTCTCGTTCGAGGTGCTCGAAAACGTCTTCGACACGCTGGTCGAACCGGATGCCAACCTCGAGATGCGATCGGCACTGGCCGAGTCGTGGACCGTCAGCCCGGACCAGCTCGCCTGGACGTTCCGCCTGCGGCCGGGTGTCACGTTTCACGACGGGAGCCCGTTCACCGCGGACGACGTCGTGTACTCGTATCGCCGCATCATTGACGAGCAGCTGACCAACGTCGACAAGTTCAGCGCCGTCACCGATGTCAGCGCCCCTGACGCCGAGACCGTGGTGATCCGTCTCGAGCAGCCGACACCGAACCTGTTGACGAACATCGGCGGCTTCAAGGGCATGGCGATCGTGCAACGTGCCAATGTCGAGAGTGGCCAGATCGCCACGCATCCGATCGGCACCGGCCCGTTCTCGTTCAGCGGTCAGAAGAGCGGCGATTCCATCACCCTCAAAGCGAACCCGTCGTTCTGGGATGGCCCGCCGAGCGTTTCGGGGGTGACATACCGCTTCATCTCCGAGCCGACGACGGCATTGTCGGCGCTGCAGGCCGGCGAGGTCGACTGGACCGACTCGATCCCGCCCCAACGAGTGACACAGCTACGCGACGACGACTCGGTGAACCTGGCAGTCACCCCTAGCAACGACTACTGGTATCTCGCACTCAACGAGGCGCGTAAACCCTGGAACGACGTGCGGGTCCGTCAGGCCGTCGCCTATGGCATCGACCGGGACGCGATCGTGACCGCCACCAGCTACGGCACTGCTGCGGCCAACCAGCTCGCGATCCCCGAGGGCAATCCCTGGTACACCGACTACCACCGATACGGCTACGACATCGAGAAGGCCAAGGGTCTGTTGCAGGAAGCCGGGGTGACCAACGCCGACCTCGACATGCTGGTCACCAGCGAATACCCGGAGACGGTGACGGCCGCGCAGGTCATCGCGGATAACCTTGCACCACTTGGCATCACGGTGAACATCCGCACCGTCGACTTCGCCACCTGGCTGGACGAGCAGAATAACGGCAACTTCGACATGCTCATGATGGGCTGGCTCGGCAATATCGATCCCGACGACTTCTACTACGCACAGCACCACACCGGCGGCACCAGCAATGCGCAGAAGTTCTCCGATCCGGAGGTCGACCGACTGCTCGATGCCGGACGGGTCGAGACGAATCGCAAAGCGCGCGGCGATGTTTACGCCCGCGCGGCGACAAAGATCGCCGACGAGGTCAGCTACATCTACCTCTACAACCCGTCCGTGATTCAGGCGTGGAGCACCAACGTCTCCGGCTTCGAGTCTCGGCGCGACGGCGCAGTCCGGTTCCGCCACGTCCAACTCGATCAAGGCCAGTCACAGTGACCCGCTTCGTGACTCATCCGATCGCGCGCTTCCTGGCGCGCCGGCTCGCCTATTCGGCGGTCGTCTTGCTCGGCGTGCTGATCGTCGTCTTCGCGTTGGTGCACCTCGTACCGGGAGACCCGGTGCGCATCGCATTGGGCACGCGCTACAGCCCGCAGGCGTACGAAGCCTTGAGGTCGGCGAGCGGTCTCGACAAACCCATCGTCGAACAATTCTTCAGCTACGTCGGTTCGGCGCTGACGGGAGACCTCGGCGTGAGCTTCCGCAACGGTGATCCGGTGACGGTGATCCTGTTGGAGCGACTGCCCGCGACGGTATCGCTGGCCGTGGTCGGCATCGTCGTCGCGCTACTGATCGCAGTGCCGGCGGGCATCTGGTCGGCGCTGCATGAGGGTCGCGTCAGCGACGCGATCATCCGGGTCGCCAGCCAGTTCGGCGTGTCGGTGCCGGACTTCTGGATGGGCATCCTGCTGATCGCGCTGTTCGCGACGACGCTCGGCTGGCTTCCGACGTCGGGATATCAACCGCTGCTGGACAATCCGGGTGGCTGGCTGCGCCACATCGTGCTGCCCGCGCTGACAGTGGGGCTCGTCGCCGGAGCGATCATGACCCGGTATGTGCGCTCGGCGGTGCTGGAGGTCGCGTCGATGGGATACGTCCGCACCGCGCGGTCGAAGGGTCTGTCGCCGCGGGTCGTGACATTTCGGCACACCGTGCGCAACGCGCTCATCCCGGTGCTGACGATCACCGGCATCCAGCTCGCGACGATCCTCGGCGGCGTCATCGTCGTCGAAGTGGTGTTCGCGTGGCCCGGCCTTGGCCGCCTCGTGTACAACTCGGTGGCGACTCGCGACTATCCCGTGATTCAAGGCGCGGTGCTGCTCATCGCCGCGCTGTTCCTGCTCATCAACCTGATCGTGGACGCACTGTACGCGGTAGTCGACCCGAGGATCCGGCTGTCATGACCGCCGACACCGATACGCGGGTGTCCTCGTGGCGCCTGTTGCTGGGCAACCCCGTCACCGTCGTCAGCGGGGCGATCCTCATCGTCATCGCCGTCGTGGCGCTCACCGCGAATTGGATTGCGCCCTTTGGCGTCAACGACGTCAACGTGCCCGACGCGTTACAGGGTCCCAGCGGCGCGCACTGGTTCGGCACCGACGAACTGGGTCGCGATGTGTTCTCCCGCGTGCTCGTCGCGACGCAGGCATCGCTACGTGTTGCGGTGATCAGCGTGGCGTTCGCTGTCGTCGTCGGCGTGACGATCGGCGTCGTCTCCGGTTACCGCGGCGGCTGGCTGGACACGATCTTCATGCGCGTCGTTGACGTCATGTTCGCGTTCCCCGTCCTGCTGCTGGCGCTCGCGGTGGTCGCGATTCTCGGCCCCGGCATGACGACCACTATCCTCGCGATCGGCATCGTCTACACACCGATCTTCGCCCGCGTCTCGCGCGCCAGCACGCTGAGTGTTCGGGTCGAACCGTATGTTTCGGTGTCCCGCAGCATGGGCACCGGCCACCTCTACATTCTCGGCAGGCACATCGTGCCGAACATCGCCGGACCGCTGGTGGTGCAGACGTCACTGTCGCTGGCGTTCGCGATCCTGTCGGAGGCGGCCCTCTCGTTCTTGGGTCTCGGCATTCAGCCGCCGCAGCCGTCGCTGGGTCGGATGATCTTCGACTCGCAGGGGTTCGTCACCATGGCGTGGTGGATGGCGGTGTTTCCAGGCGCCGCGATCTTCATGACGGTGCTCGCGTTCAACCTGCTGGGCGATGGTCTGCGTGACGTCCTCGATCCCAAGCAGCGCACCATGATCGAGGCCCGCGCACGCAAGGAGCGAAATGCGCAGGAGCGACAGCGGTGAGTGACCCGACCCTGAGCGTGCGCGACCTACGGGTGCGCATCGGCCAACGCGAGATCGTGCACGGCATCTCATTTGACGTGGCGCCCGAGCAGACGCTGGGCATCGTCGGCGAGTCCGGATCGGGCAAGACGATGTCGGTGCTCGCGGCGACCGGACTGCTGGACGCACCGGGCGCATCGGTGTCCGGTACGAGCACGCTGGCCGGCGACGTCCAACTCGTCGGCGCATCTGATCGGCTGTTGCGCAGCGTGCACGGCGGCCGCATCGGCTTCGTCTTCCAGGATCCGGGCACGTCGCTCAATCCCCTGCTCACGCTCGAACGCCAAATCACCGAATCCCTTGAGACACATCGTCGGATGACGCGCAGGCAGGCCCGCGACCGGGCCCTCGAACTGCTGGAGGCGGTCGGACTGCCGGACCCCGAGACGCGTCTGCACGCCTATCCGCATCAGCTGTCCGGCGGACAGAAGCAGCGCGTGATGGTCGCCATCGCCATGGCGTGCGACCCAGAACTGTTGGTCGCCGACGAACCGACCACCGCGCTGGACGTGACGACGCAGGCGCAGATCGTCGACCTGGTGCGGGATCTGCAGCGCGACTTCGGCACCGCTGTGGTGTGGATCAGCCACGACCTCGGCGTGATCGGCCAGATTGCCGACGAGGTCACCGTGCTGCAGGGCGGCCACGCCGTGGAGCAGGCGCCCGTCCTCGATGTATTCGATCGCCCCCAGCATCCCTATACGCGCGAACTGTTGCACGCCCGCCCCGTCGTCGGCGCCGACGGTCCCCCACCGCCTGCCGATGACGCCGACACGTTGCTCGACGTCGAGGGCCTCGTTGTGCGTTTCGACGTGCGCACGCCGCTCGGTTCGTCGGTCGTCCATGCGGTGAAGGACCTGTCGTTTACGATCCGCCGCGGCACCACCCTCGGGCTCGTCGGCGAATCGGGTTCGGGTAAATCGACGGTGGCCGCCACGCTCACCGGCCTCGTCAAACCCGATGCGGGCGCGGCGAAACTGGGCGACGCCGATGTTTTCGGTGTGCGTGGCTCCGCTGAGAAGGCACTGCGCAGGCGGATCAGTCTGGTGTTCCAGGATCCGTTCTCGACCTTGAATCCCCGCACCCGGGTCGGCACGGCGATCGAGGAGCCACTGTGGGTGCACCGGGTGGTGAACGGCAAGAAGGCGCGCCGGGCACGTGTCGACGAGCTACTCGAACTCGTCGGTCTGCCAACGTCGTTCGCGTCCCGGTATCCGCACGAGCTGTCCGGTGGTGAACGCCAGCGGGTCAGCATCGCGCGGGCTTTGGCCGGCGAACCCGAACTGCTCGTCCTCGACGAAGCGACTGCGTCGCTGGATGTTTCGGTGCAGGCGCGGGTACTGGATCTGCTGGCGCGGCTGCAACGCGACTTGGGATTGACCTACCTGTTCATCGCCCACGACCTCGCCGTCGTACAGCAGGTCAGCCACGACGTCCTGGTGATGCGAGGCGGCGAGGCCGTCGAGTACCGTTCCGCCGCCGAGCTGTTCAGCGCGCCCGAACACGACTCCACCCGAAAGCTACTTGCCGCGGTGCCTCCGGAGCGACCCCGGGCCTGGACCTGACCCGTCTATGCCTAAGGTGTCGCCATGACTCAGCTCAGCGACAAGGTCGCATTGATCACCGGCGTCTCGTCAGGATTGGGCGCCGTCGTGGCGCAGGTTTTCGCGGAGCGGGGAGCGAAAGTCTTCGGCATTGCGCGCCGGGCCGACGAGATGGCGACGGTGTTCGAAACGGTGCCCGGCGGGAAGTATGCGTCGGTCGACATCTCGTCGCCGGAAGCCTGCCGGGGGGCTGTGGCGCAGACCGTCGAGGAGTTCGGCCGGCTCGACGTGCTGGTGAATGTCGCGGGCTTCCACCAGATGCGGCACACGACGACGATGACCGACGAGGAGTGGAACCTCGATCTCGCGGTGAATCTGAACGGGCCGTTCTACCTCTGCCGCGCCGCGCTTCCCCACCTGTTGGAGACCGGCGGCAACATCGTCAACGTCACGTCCATCGCCGGCGTGGAGGGCGAGGTCTACTCCGCCGGCTACTGCGCGGCCAAGCACGGACTGGTCGGGCTGACCCGTGCGCTGGCCGTCGAGTACACCAAATCGAACATCCGGGTCAATGCGCTCTGCCCGGGCGGCATGCCGACCCCGCAGGCGACGGAGTTCACCGCTCCCGAGAACGCCGACTGGGATCTGATCATGCGGATCGCCTCCCCGCGCGGGTTCATGGAACCCTCCGACGTCGCGAAGGCGATCGCGTTCCTCGCCAGCGACGACGCCGCCGCCATCCACGGTGCGGTGTATCGGATCGACAACGGAAAAGGCGCCGGCTGAGCCGGCGCCTTGACGCAAGCTGACCCGGTGCGGGGGCACCGGGTCAGCGAGCGGACGTTAGATCCCTTGGTTGCGTCGGCGGCCCAGGAAGAACGCCAACCCGATGGCGCCGAAGCCCAGTGTCCCGATGACGCCGGCCGACACCATGAGGAAGATGTCGCGGCCGGACAGGCCTCCCGTCGACGTGTCGTCGGACGCCAGTCGCAGGCGGTAGTCACCCGGCAGCGGACCCTCGGCGGGCGCCTCGAGACCGGGGAACTGTTGGGTACGGTGCACCTCGAATTGCCGTTCACCGGTGGGTGACTGGTTCCAGACACCCCACGCGGGAGTGACGCCGTCGAGCAGCACCTTGCGCTCACCGAACTGCGGGTCGTCGCCCACATCGACGATGCGGTTGACCCGGAACGGCTCATACCGTGCGTTCGAGTAGTTCACGAACACCGGCACGTTGTCGTAGCGCATCACCGGCGGCGGGGGCGGTGGCGGAGGCATTCCGACACCGGGGTAATAGCCACCGCCGAAGAAGCTACCGACCGCGATATTGGACACGGCTTGTGCGACGTTGGCGGCCGCGATGACCGGGGCCAGCAGGGCGGCGGTGAAGCTGTAAGCCGCGTACTGGGCAGCCTCGAAGACCATCCTGCCCAGCGGCGGGACGATCATGATCCGCGGCGTCATCTCGTACATGTAGACGATGCGCACCGGGTTCCGATACGGGTTCAGGATGATCGGCCGGTAGTACTCGTCGTACTGCACCCAGTCCGGCCGCCATTGCCGCACCGGGCTGATCAGCTCGACCGGCGGATCGACGGCGAAGTTCGTCGTCGCGCTGGTGTTCACCTCGAGGCCGGGGAGCTTCAGGCTCGTCGAGATCTCGCTCGAGAACGATGCGAGCTCCTGCTCCTGCGCCGGGGCGGGGATTTTCTCGTCGACGGGCGCTGCCTTGCTGGCGAGCTGGACGTCCTCCTCGGGGGCCTCGAGCGTCTGCGGCTCGATGGTCTCTATCTCCTTGGCGGTCTGCTCGATGGACACCGTCGGCGTCTCGGACTCGTTGCTGCTCGTCTCGGACGCAGACGTCTCGGCCGACTCGCTCGTCGAGGTCTCGCTGGGCGAGGTCGTTCCGCTGGTCTCTGTGCTCGACTCCGCTGCCTCCGACGACGGAGTGGAGGTCGACGCCGACGACTCCGCCGCCTCGCTCGGGCTGGTGGCGGTGGTAGCCGCGGTCGAGGACTCGGGCGACTCGGCCGCGGTGGTGGCCTCGGCCGATGTCTCGGGCGTCGCGGTGCCCGGCGCAGGCGTGATGGGAGCCTGCGAGGCCGTCGTCACGTCCGCCTCGCTGGGCTCGGCCGGCGCGACGGTCGTCACCGGAGGAGCCTCTGCGGTTGACGGGGCTTCCACCGGTGCCTGCGTCTGGGGCGCTTGCTCGACCTCAGCGGGAGCCTGGGTCTGCGGTGCTTGCGGCACCACGGGCGCCGGCGCCTCGGCGGGGGCCTGCGGGGCCTCCTCGACGGGCTCGGGAGCCGAGACCTCCGGCGCTGGGGCGACCACGGTGGTGGTCACCCCGCTGTCGTCGCCGGGAGCGGCGATCGCCGGGGCCATTCCCCCAGTCAGTGCGGTCAGTGAAATAACGACGCCGGTCGCCAGAACTGCGACGACGCCTCGCTTCGAGCAAAATTCGAGGGGTGCACCCACGTTTATCGACTCCTTCAATTCCCCCGACGAGTTGCCTGGACCAGGAGCGGTCGCTGCGCTGATCTCAGAAGGTTCATCGCTAGTCAGACTCAGGTGTTACACACAGACCGAGACGGCGGACGATGAGGACCCCGAGCATCGGAACGAGTCGGGCTTTGGATGCCGCGCAGACCCTCGTGGCCTGCGGTTAGGGACGGCGGCGGCGCGCGGCGAAGACGGCCAGGGCGATGCCGATGACCGCGATGATCGGCCCGAGCACCGACCAGGTGGTGGTGTTGGTCATCGGGCTGTCGCTGACGATGACGCCGAAGCCCTGCAAGGTGAACACGATGCCGAAGAACGCGACGAGCAAACCCAGCACGATGATGGCGATCCGCATGACTTCACCCTACGGTTTCCCAACGATCTATCGGTGGCTCGTACGCAAGGCGGCGCAGACCGGCCGGCAGCGGAGGAGACCATTCAGCCGGGTTCGCGACTGGTCGTCGCCGCCCTGGCCAGGTGACTCTGCCCGGTCTGCGCAGCCGCAGTCGGCCGAATTGGGATCGGTAGGGACTCCGCCGGTATTGGCTGACAGCACCGACCACGGTGCATCCTGCCCGCGGCCCAGCACGCAGAGGACATTCGATGACAGCGAACCCCGCCACACGCGTCTTGTTCGCGGCGGCCGCGATGGCCACGGCCACCTGGGTTGCCGCGTGTTCGACAAGTACGACCGATACCGGTGCCGGCACGACCGCGCCGGCCGCGACAACCACGGTGACAACGACGGTGACCGCGCCGACGACGGTCGCGCCCGAGCCGTCGCCGACCACGACGAGCACGCCGACCGTGGCGGCAGGTGACTGCGCCATCAACCCGGCGAACAGGCCCGTGCCCGTCGTCGAACGGTATGACGCGGTGTCAGAGGCCGACCAGATCGACGTCTCGATCAGCGGCATACCGTCGGGCACCGTCACCCCCGGCGCAGCACCAGTCGAATTCGAGGTGGAGCTGTGCAACACCTCCCCGGTCTCCTACCCGTCGGTGGGTGTTGTTGTGGTGCTTGAGAATTGCAGCTGCGTGCCCGACGGGCTCCCTATCGCCAAGGGCACCGTCGACTATTTCGATCCGGCTGCCGGCAGCTGGACCCCGCTGGAGCACCCCGCTGCGGGCACGGGTACGGACTTCATGGGCGGTTACGAGAACGTCCAGGAATTCCCGAAGGGCAAGACCGTCTCACTGCGCTACCGGCTCACGCTCGACCCGTCGATGACCAACGGCGAGGGCGGCGTCGCGGCGTACGCGATGAACGCCGATGGATCGCTGAACCAGTTGGGAACGGCGCGATTACCGTTCAACGTCAGAACCGGCGGGTAGGCCGTCAGCGGCGGCGCCCCAAGTACTTCGCGTATGCCTCGGCCGCCGCGGCCAACTCAGGACGCGCGTCGAGCAGCGGCTGCATCTTCTTGCGTGCCTCTTCCCGCTTGTAGGGCAGGAACTCGGTCGGGAAGTTGCCTTCGTGGCGGGTGTAACCGCCCAGCACGCGGCGGGCGACGGTCGCCTTGTGCACCTCGTCGACGCCATCGGCGATACCCATCGTCGGCGCGGCCGCGTACATGGCCTGAATCGGGGTGAGGTCGGTGGTTCCCAGCGATCCGAGGATGTGCAGCGCGTTGAACGACACTTCGCGCAGCGTCTTGGCCATCGTGAACTTGACGGCGGCGATCTCGGTGCGGGCCTCCTGGGTGGACGTGTTGTCGATCTTCCAAGCCGTCTCGAGGACGAACAGGCGCAGCATCTTGATCATCGCGTAGGACTCGGCGATCTTCTCCTGCACCATCTGGTGATCGGAGATGAGTTTGCCGTGCGACTCCCGCGACAGTGCCCGCTCGCACATCATGTCGAAGGCGAGGTTGCACTGCGCGATGGTGCGCATCGCGTGGTGGATGCGGCCGCCACCAAGTCGTCTCTGCGCCAACGTCTTTGCGCCATCTTCGGGACCGAGAAGGTGGTCCAGCGGCACACGGACATCGCGGTAGACGATGTGATTGTGGTTGCGCGGCTCGGGCATGATCTCCACACCCGGCGTGTCACGGGGAACGACGAACATGCCGTTGGTGCACATCACGAAGAGGATGTCGGCCACCCGGCCGGCTGAGGTGAACCACTTCTCGCCGTTGATGACCCATTCGTCGCCGTAACGGACTGCGGTCGTCCTGAACAGGTTGGGGTCGCTGCCGCCCTGCGGTTCGGTCATCGAGTAGGCCGAGAAGATGTCCTGGTTGAGCAGCGGTTTGAGCCACCGCTCCTTCTGCTCCTCGGTCCCGTAGGCGGCGAGCATCTCCATGTTGCCGGTGTCTGGTGCCGAGGCACCGAACATGTGTGGGGCTCCGGCGTACCGACCGATCACCTCATTGAGCAAACCGAGCTTCAGCTGACCGAAGCCGGGACCGCCGAGCTCCTCGTCGAGGAAGATCGCCCAAAGGCCCTGATCTTTGACCTCTTGTTGCAGTTCGCGCACATAGGCCTTTATCGCGGGATCAGGCAAACGCACGGCGTGCGGAAAGATGTGGTCGAGCGGCTCGACCTTTTCCTCGCAGAATTCCTTGACCCAGTCGAGTTTGCGTTGAAACTCCGGTTCGGTGCTGAAATCCCAGGCCATTCAGATCCCCTTGACATCTGTCCCGTGCCGCCGACATCAGTAGTTGTCCACCAGACGCTACGCCGCACCCCTCGGGCTTACCGAAGGCGCACACGTGCCGGCACGGCCGGAGGTTTGAATTTGACGGATCGGGCAAATCACATGTCCGTTAGTTCCAACGCAATACATACAAGAGAAGAGCGTGACCATGATCATCCTCGGCATCATCCTGCTGTTGATCGGCTATTTCACCAGCCTGTCGATCCTCTACACCATCGGCGGAATCCTCATTGTGGTTGGTGTCGTGCTGTGGATCCTTGGCGCAGTCGGCCGTCCGGTCGGCGGGCGAAAAGTCTGGTTCTAGCGCAGGAGGCTCAGCGGCGGCGCTTATCGATTATCCGCGCCGCAGGAGATGTTTGGCGCCGGCATTCATCGCGGCCTGCGTCGCCATATCGAAGTCGAACGCATTGGCCAGTCGGGCGGTGATTCCAAAAGCCAGACCGACGGCCAATGCGTCTTCTATCTGCGCCCGGGTGACGCCGGCGTCGAGCACACCACGCATATCGTCGACATCGATCGCCTGCCCGCAGCTCAGCTTGGCGAGCATATGCAGCGTGGCGCGAAGTTGTCCGTCGATCGGCGCGGTGTCCAGATCCGCAAGGGTGGCAGCGACTTTCGTGGCATCGCCGAACCACAGGGTCGACGTAGCAGAGTGCGCGGCGACGCAGAACGGACTATCCACGCCCTTGGCGACTACAGCCGCCATCAGCTCCCGGTCGCCGACCGACCAGTCCGACGGCCCGCGCATCGCCTCATGGGTTAGGGCCCCGGCACCGTAGAAGTCGGGTCGGTAGAACGCCAGCTTGACGGCGTCGACCACGGGATGACCACTGACCACCCGGATGATGGCGAGCAGGGCTTTCGTGGGCAGGCGGTGGCCGCGATCGAGGATTTCGAGCCTCATCGGGAGCCGCCGGTTTCGCCGGTGGCGGCTGCCAACGCCGCGAGCGCGCCGGTGTACTGGCGGTCCGCCTCACCAACCGCGGCGCACACAACGATCTCGAAAACATGGTCCTCGCTCAGACCGTGGGCGCAGGCGGCGTTGAAGTCGTCGTCACTGACTTGGTCGGCGTGACGAGCCACCTTGTCGACCAGGGACTGCAACGGCTCATCAAGGCCGGCGGCCTCGAACGCCGCGCGGCGCATCTGGAGCGGCGCCGTCCCGCCGCTGCCGAGGACGCGGGCGATCAGCTCGCGATGCAGTCGGTCGATATCGGTCATCGAGCCCAGTCTTTCAGGATTCCGTGGTGCGGGGAACAAGGCGCAGCCGGACTCCGCCGGGCCGACACGGCCGGAGTCGATTCCTGACAGACTCGGGCGGTGAGCCGACAACAGCTGCGGGCGTTGCTCAGCATTGCGGCCGCGGTGTGCGTACTCGCCGGCTGCACGCAGAGTGCTCCACCGGAACCGTCACCTGCACCGACGTCCGCACCCACCACCGCCCCCGTGCAGCCGATGGACCAGCCGACGTCACCTGGTCCGCCGGCAACTTCCTCCGGAGCACAACCGAAGATCTCGTCCGATCCGGCGCAGCTGGCCGACGACCTGGTGGCCGATGAGCGCTCGCTGCGTAACCCGTCGACGGCGGAGCCGGCGCTCACCTCGGCCGCCCGCCGTCAGCAGGCCGCCTATCGGGCGATCGGACGCAACCCCGACTGGGATCCGATCATCCGTCCTCGGATTCCGCCGGAGCTCGTCGCGACGTATGACCGCAACGTCGACGCTCGGCGTCAGCTGTATCCGATGACCGAGGTGAGAGACACCGTTCCGGCGTGGCGGATCGTCGCCCCCGCTCCCGCGGACGCGTTGATGGCTCACTATCGCGAAGCCGAGGCGGCCACGGGCGTCCCCTGGAACTACCTGGCTTCGATACATCTCATCGAGACCCGCTTCGGCAGCATCGAAGGCACCAGCACCGCTGGCGCACAAGGCCCTATGCAATTCCTGCCGTCCACGTTCGAGGCCTACGGCGACGGCGGCGACATCCACTCACTTCGGGACAGCATCATGGCAGCGGGCCGCTACCTCGCCGCTAACAACTTCGCCGGCAATCCCGACAACGCGATCTTCCGGTACAACAACTCGGATCGATACGTGCAAGCGGTTCATGACTACGCCGAGGTCTTGGCGGCCGACCCCGGCGCGTTCGCCGGCTACTACCGATGGGATGTCTACTACCGCACGACCGCCGGCGACGTCCTCCTGCCGATCGGCTACATCTCGACGGCGCCTATCCCGGTTCAGGCCTACCTGGCCGACCATCCGCAGTAACTAGACGACCATCAACGGCCGCCGCCGATGCGCGGGGAGCGGCAGGTCTCCCTCGAGCATCGTTGGTAGCGCGGACATCTTGCCGAACAGTCGTACTTGCCCAACCCAGCAGTTCGAGCCGCGAAAGCTCGGCTGATACCAGTAGACCCGCAGTCCTGCTTCGACAGCGGCTTGCACACCGACCCTGCTGTCTTCGACCGCGATCGCCGCATCCGGCTCGAGTCCGAGGTCCTGGATCGCGGCAAGGTACAGATCGGGAGCGGGCTTCCAGGTTTGGTACTCGTAGGCAGAGAAATGCGCTCCAGGAAAGTGGCGCAACAGCTTTGTGCGTGACAGTCGGTCGTCGATCGTGTCAACCGGCGAGTTCGACACCACGAATTTCGGGTGATCGATCCGGCCGAGCGCGGCGCCGACACCGGGGACGCATCGCAGACGTCGCTCCAAAAAATACTCGGCGAGCTGGCGCACACGAGGCAGTGCGTCCGCAGGCACGTTGACGCCGATGTGCGCGCACAGCATGTCGATCGCTTCCTGCATGCGCCGATCGGCGACCAGGTCGTTGATGTCCGGCGCGAGGATTGTGCCTCCCAGCTGTCTGGCGAAGCATTGCATCGCAAGCGCTTCCGCGTCCTGGGAGTCGACGAGAGTGCCGTCCAGTTCGAAGAGGATGGCAACATCGGAATAGTTGCTCATGTCATTACCAAATTTCTATTAGTTGATGGATGCTCAGACGAGCGCGGGCGCACCGATGTCGATGTGCGTACCGCTCGTATTTGGCTCTGTGCTCGGTCACTGCTTGCCGCACGTCGGTGACGTGCACACCATCGTTGGGATTCGGTGGCGGCGTGAAGATCACGTCGGTGTGCTGTTCCGTCATGGGGTAGAACACTATGAACGTTGCGATCACGTCGGTATAGGCCGATCGGCCCGTCAGCCTGGTGAAACCGTTGTCCCCCAATCGGTGGACACGGGCCCTCTCCGTCGCGACGGCCGATCAGCGGATATCCGCCAAGCTCGCGGCCGCATACTTTTGACGCACCATCGATGACGAGTGGCTGCACGGCGCCCCGCGTTGGTCGCTTCTGATTCGCCAACTATCCGCCGCAGACCTGGCTGCTGCTCGCCGGCAGCTTTCTGATGCGCGCGTTGGGATTCGCCTACCCCTTCCTGAGCTACGTCGTCACCGAGCGTGGGCATGGCCCCACCGTCGTCAGCCTCGCGGCGGCGAACGCGCCTGCTGCGAGATTGCTGCCCAAAAAGGGGCGTTATACCGAGCACGCTGCGACGACGTACGTCACAATACGAAGGCCAACGTCTCCCCCGGAGGGATCGGATCGTGGGGTCTTCCAGGATGGCCGCTACTAGGCCAGATCTCAGCGAGCGGTCTTCTTCGGCCGCGATGATCGTCGCGGTGCCGCTGGCGATTGCTGGTTTCGGGGGGATGGCCACGCGCCCATCGCTGTTCGCGCCTCTGCTCGCGCTGGCCGCGGTTCTCTTGGTCGTCAGCGAAATGATCGTGGACAAGCAAAGGATCCGGAAGCACCGTAAGCGGGTCGGGGGTCGGCAACAGCAGCGTCGCGGCGACCGAGGATGGCGAGCCAAACCGAATCTGCCCCAGCGCGAACGGGAAACGCGGGCGCGGGCCGAAGCCGCCGAAGCCCAAGCCCTGGCTGCCGAGACGCGGGAGCGGGCCGAAGCCGCCGAAGCTCAAGCGTTGGCCGCCGAAGCCGACGCGCTCGCCGCCGAAGCCGAAGCGTTGGCCGCCGAGGCGCGAGCGCAGGCAAAAACCGCCGAGGCCGAAGCCCTCGCTGCCGAAACCGAAGCGCTGGCCGCCGAGGCCAAGGCGCAAGCAGAGGCCGCCCAAGCTCAAGCCCGCGCCGCCGAAACCAAGGCTCACTCGCGCGCACGGACAGAAGCCGCCGAAACCGAAGCCCGTGCCGCTGAAGCCAGGAGAAAGGCAGCAGCCGCCGAAGCCCAGGTCCGCGCCGCGGAAGTCTGGGCACAAGCAGAAGCCGCCGAAGCGCAAGCCCGCGCCGCCGAGGCCAGGAAGCAAGCCGACGCCGCCGAAGCGCAAGCTCGCGCCGCCGAGGCCTGGGCACAAGCAGAAGCCGCGGAAGCGCGAGCCCGCGCCGCCGAGGTGGGTGCCTGCTTGCAGACGCAAGCAGAAGCCGCCAGAACCGAAGCCTGCGCCGCCGAGGCCAGGAAGCAAGCCGAGGCCGCCGAAGCCGAGGCCCGCGTCGCCGAGGTGTGGGCGGCGTCGGAAGCCGCCGAGGCCCGTGAGCGGGCGGCCGAGGCGCGGGCTCGGGCTCTGCAGCTGCGGCTGGAAGCCGAAGGCAGGAAACGCTTTCGCCGCACGGACTAAGTATCGTCCTGAGCTCCTCCGCCTGGAGCGTTCACGCCTACCTGGCCTACCATCCGCAGTGTCCAGCAACCATCAAAGGCCCTCAGCGGCCGGCGATCTGCGGCAACTCCTCGCGAGCATCGCGGGTAGCGCGGACATCTGGCCGACCCAGCAGTCCTCGACCGCGATCGCCGAGTCGTCGAGGAAACTGTGCAGCCACACATAGGGGCTGGCCTGTTGACTACCGCGCGGCGGGCGCAAAAGGCCTTCAGCTGATGAGCGACAGGGCAGGTGCGCTCCACAGGGTTTGGAATATTGTCGAAATCCGATGAAAACGGGGTGCTACCCCCTGTGGTTTGGCCTGCCAGACGCTAGCCTTGAACACAGCACGGGATGGGGCAGGTTGCGTCCAATGGACTTCGAGTCGGTCCGCTGTCCCCTGTTAGACGGCCGCTGGTGCAACTGTGGTGTTAAGCAGCCAGCACCAGGCTGGCCGCCGTCGAACCGCCCTGTGCACAGACGCAGCACTCCCGCCTAGCTCGATGCGCATTTGTCCAACGCTTCGTCGAGGCTGCGGTACACGTCGACGATGGTGTCGATCCCCGTCATTTTGAGCGGACGACCGGTCGAAGGACCATCCGCGACGACGCCAAATCGCGCTGACGGTGCGATCTCTCGGTGCGCGGTGATCAGCAGAGTCATTCCCACTGAGGCCAGAAAGTCAACCCGCGTCAGATCTACGATCAGCGCCGCCGGCCTTTTTCGGACAGCGGCCTCGATCGCGTCGGCCAGTTTGGGCGCGGTGGCCAGGTCCAGGTCTCCCCACACCGCCACTACGACACCACACTCGACCCAGTGCTCGGCGACGCCGAAGTCGATCGTCGATGGATTCACGGTTACCCTCTCCAAACTCGAGTAAAGGAATAGCGACAGCAGAGACCGGCCCCGGAGTGCTTCGGAGCCGACCTCTGTTGTGCATGAACAGCTTTAGCGGCTACGAACCGAGCTGCGTCGTCCGACGCTGATCCAGATCAGCAAGACGACAACGGCACCGATGACGGAACCGAGGATCCCTGAGGGTTGCAGGAAGCCCTCTGAGCTGTCTTTGCCGAAGAGCAGGTAACCGAGGAATCCGCCGACGAAGGAGCCGACGACACCGAGGACAATGGTCATCACGACCGATATGTTCTGTCTGCCGGGGACCAGCAGGCGCGCCAAAGCGCCGGCAAGGAGTCCAATGACAATGATGCTCAGGATGAGTCCGATCATGGCGATGAGCCTTTCTATTGAGCGCTGACTGCGCGCTTGGACCGGCCGGTCGAGCGGGTGCCCGACGCTGCTACCAATGCAACACCCCTAAGGGGGGTGCAGCTACACCCCTAAGTAGGTAATCTCAGACCGGTGGCACCGACCCCCAGCTCCCCGATCACCGTCGCCCTCGTTGACGATTACGACGTCGTGCTGATGGGCGTGGCCAACATGTTCGACCGATACCGCGACCGTGTGGTCGTCGCGGAGATCGACTCCAACATGGGTCTGGAAGACGCGGTGGACATCGTTCTGTACGACTCGTTCGCCCAACCTGAATCCGATCACGAGGAGATCGCACATCTGGTTGCCAACCCGAGGGCACGCCGAGTTGTGGTCTACACGTGGAACTTTCACCCTGAACTCATCGAGAGCGCTCGACAACACGGCGCCGACGGCTACCTCTCCAAGACGTTGCCCGCGCGAGAATTGGTCGCGGCGCTCGAGGCGGTGCACGCCGGAGAGACGATCATCAGCGACGTCCCGCCGCGGGCCCGTAGCGCAGTCGGGCTTGATTGGCCAGGTCGTGGCGAGGGGCTCAGCGACCGGGAATCAGAGATTCTGGCCCTCATCACGCAGGGCAAGAGCAATGCCGATGTCGCGGCGTTGACGTATCTGAGTCCCAACACCATCAAGTCCTACATTCGGACGATCTACCGCAAGATCGGCGTGTCCAGCCGCACGCAAGCCGTCCTATGGGGTGTCCGTCACGGGTTCACACCCGACCACAACCGCATCGAACACTGGAAGGGCGGCCCCTAGGCTCGATCCTCGCGACGTACTAGTCGACCTCTCGCGTTTAGAAACCTCCAAGATCACCGACCAACACTGCTCGTAACGGTTCCCGCATTGGAGAGCCACCGAAAACTACGAGCAGCGTCGTCACGGTAATCCGATCGCTGCTCACCGAGGCGAGAGGACATCGTCATGAATGGTCACTGGAAGGCCGTCGAGGTCGCGGTACCGGTCCACATGCATCCCGTGCACATCAACAATTTCATCACCGCCGAGATTCACATCCGTGCCCGCCGGGCCGGAGAAGCCGTTGCCAACGTGCGGATCGGCGCTCCCCGCGAGTCCCGAGGCGATTTCATCGCCTGGACGGCGTCCTATCTGCCCGCGCCGCAGGTGATTGCTGCCTGATGCACGACTCATCGACCTGTCGCGCCCAGGCTCGCTGCGGCTAGATGAACTTCTCCCGCAACGCATTCGGGCGGGGGTTCTTGGCTTTCTGATGCTCCTTTCGTGAGTGACGGGAGCTATGCGGCAGTCGGACGTCAGGCCATCTCGGGAACGTGCAAGTGGGCGATCGCCAACTCGAAGTTGCACTCGTCGAGGATCTCTGCGGAGGCTTCCCGGGCGCTCGCGGACCTCAGCTCCTCGATCTTGCCCATGTTGTGCTGCAACGCTTCGGAGCTGTCGTAGGCCACCGAAGACACTCCGCGCCCGGTCGCACGGTCGACCAACAGGCTTACGCTGCAAAGCCCTTCGTGTTCGTCCAGTGCGGGCAGCACACCCATCTTGAAGATGTCGATGCCCCGCTCGATCTGGTCGGGCTCCACCTTGACCCAGGTGGCGCGGACGCAGGCGCCCTCACGGCTCTGATGATCACGGTGTAGGACAGCGATCTCCCATTCGGCGACGTCCGGTTCGCCGCCGAACGCCTCCGCGGCGCGTTGACGAATCTCCCGTGCCGCCTCGTCGCTGGCGCGCATCGCCTCCTCGGTCTCCCAGGCGGTGGTGGCGATGCAGCGCCCGGAATCCCGGTCGACCAACAACGAAAGACCGACATAGCCGTCGATGCCCTGCAGCTCGGACATCACATTGTCACGGACATTGGCGATGCCGGCGTCGATGGAATCTTTGTTTGATTGAAGGGTGGTCGTTCGCGCGTACATAATCTGCCTCCTCGATGACGGGGCAGCGTCACGACGGCGCTGCCGTCGGTATACATCGTCCTCCGCTGGGTAGGGTGCGGCAAGGTGCCATCGAACCAAAAACCGTAAACATGTCGCGGTACACCAAACGGCGACTCATCCCGCCGCAGCCGCAGACGATTCGCGTCACGCAAATAGCTACGCGGGCAGATCCACCCGCAGGGCCAGGTGGTCATCGAGTATCCGGCGAAGCGCGGCGTCCATGGGATGCGCGGATGCGAGATCGCGGCCGAGCCGACTGTCCACCACGACTACCGCGCCCGACGGCAGTTCGGCGGTGTCGACCTGATCGACGAACGGGTCGAACAGTGCGGGCGGCGTCGCCAAGTAATACAGCGCCCGGCGCGACTGGTTGAACCCGGCGGCATACATCAGCCCGTGTTGGGTGATCACGAAGAGTTCCGAGGTGACCCTGGCGTCCGGGCTCTCCGCTGTGCCCCATGCGACTGCCGCGCGCCGGCTCTGTGCCAATCGATCCGGGACGTCATCAGTCAGCGTGAACAAGCGTTCGACGAGTGCTCCACCCTTACCCGGATATGCATCGAGGGCGGGTCTGAAGTACCGCTGGAAGATCGCACCGAAATAGTCGTACAGCTGCTCGCTCATCGCGGCTCCCCAGGTTTCAGACGTACTCCTCTATTGTGCGCCCGAACCGTCTGGTGAGCACGACTTTTGTCAGTGATGGACGCCGATCACCGCCAACGCGGCCTGATACCTCTGCCACGCTCAACTCCCTCATCCAGGGAGTGTCAAGGATCAACCGAAGCAGGTGTAAAGCATCAGCCGAAACACTGTCGCCCATCACCCGAAGCACAAACGTCAAGCATCAGCCGACGTCATACACCTGTCATGGTGGGGCGGGCGGGGCTCGAACCCGCGACCAATGGATTATGAGTCCACGGCTCTAACCAACTGAGCTACCGCCCCCAGCTAATGCGGCACCTATATTCGCATGCGCTAACCCGCAGAGACCGTCTGCCCGTCCTCGTCGACGGAGAACAACTCCGTGCCGTCCGTCACGAGCGGGGCATCCACACCCAGCGACACCATGATCTTGTTGGCGGCGTTGCGCATGATGTCCAGTGTCAACTCGAACGCCTGATCCTCCGAGAAGTGCTGGCGAATCTCCGCGGCGAGGTCGGAGCTGATCTGCGAGGGTGACCAGATCATCGCGTCGACGAACCGCAGCGCCGCCTTGTGCGCATCGGTCAACTTCTCCGACGACTCGTACTGCTCGATGTCGCCGTACAAGTCCTCGGATCCGCCGGCGTCCAGCGCGTTGGTCTCCCGGCGCGACTTGCACAGTCGGCAGTTGTGCTGCGTCGCACCCCGCAGCCGCACGACCTCCGTCGTCACCGGGTCCAGCCCGCGCAGCCGTGCCACTGCGGGCAGGAACCCGTTGAGCAGGGCGTCGGTCGGATCGGAATCGTGATCCCACTCGACGGTGCCGCCGTTGCCGTGCCTGCGCAGCCCTAGCGCCTCGAATGCCGCCCACACCCTCGGGACGAAATCAGCGACGAAGATCATCACCACGGTTCGAAACACGTTGTCACCCAGCGCTGTCGCGAACAGCTTGCGCTGATTGTCGGTGATGCCCGATACGTCGACGGCGAACTGCTCGGCGAACGCGCACACCAGTGGCTCGTGCTCGGCTGCCCCGTCGACCAGATCGACCTCCATGGGCAGCGGATGCAAACCCAGCGCCCTGCCGCATGTCAGCCGCATCAGGGTGTCGAGTCGCCCGTCCCCCGACGACATCGCCACCAGACCGCCGATCCGCTCGGCCAGATTCTCGTCACTCACCCAAGGATTATTGCGCCTGGCTCACCGAGGACATGTGGAAGTCGGGGATCCGCAGCGGCGGCATCGTCACCCGCGTCACCCAGTCGCCCCATTCCCTGGGCAGCGTACGGTCCGTGGCACCGGCCTCGGTGGCCCGCCGCAGCAAGTCCAATGGGCTCTCGTTGAACCGGAAATTGTTGACGGCGGCCGTCACCTCACCGTCTTCCACGAGGTACACGCCGTCACGGGTCAGACCCGTAAGCAGCAGCACCGCCGGGTCGACCTCGCGGATGTACCACAGCGTCGTCAACAGCAGGCCGCGCTCGGTGCTCGCGATCATGTCCGCCAGGCTGGCGGTGCCGCCGGTCATCAGCAGGTTGTCCGCGGGCACCGCGACCGGCGCGCCGAATTCCGCGGCCGACGCTCGCGGATACGCCAGCGTGCTGATCGTGCCGTCGCGGATCCAGTCCACACGCCCGATGTCCATCCCGTTGTCGAACACCGACGCGCGCTCCGACGACGCCGACGCCGTGACGAACGGTGTGCACCCCAACCCGTCGGCGAACGGGTCGGAATACAGCGTCAGCGGAAGATCGGTGAGCTTCTCCCCTACCCGCGTCCCACCACCGGGAGCCGAGAGTGCGGTGCGGCCCTCCTCGGCGCCGCGGCCGTCCATCGTCCACCACAGGTAGATCATCATGTCCGCCACCGCCGACGGCGGCATGATCGTCTCGTACCGCCCAGCAGGCAGTTCGACGCTGCGCCGCGCCCAGCCCAGGCGCGTGGACAGCCGCTCGAGCATCGAATCCGTTGGCACATCATCGAAGTCGGGGGTGCTGAAACCCACCCACGCGCTGGCGTCGTCACGCTTGCCGTTGATCTCCACCGAGCCGGTCGGCTGGGTATGGCGCCGCCGCAGCCCGGTCGAGGAGGCCAGGAACGTCGTCTCGACGTCGTGCCGGGCAAACCCGTACAGCTGATCCGCCCCACTGAATCCCCGCGCCGCGAGACTGCCCGCCACGCCGAGGAAGGCCTCCACGCTCGTGCCCGCCACCGGGTCGTCCCAATCGGCGGATGCATCGCCGGCGGGTAACGGTGGCGCGGCATCTGGAGCCTCGAGCGCCGAGAGCGCCGCCTCCTGCGATGCCGCCACCAGACCGGCGATCGACGACGGGTCCACATCACCGGACCGCACCGACCCGACTCGTGCCGTCTTCCCTTGGCGCACAATCGATATCACTGCGGTACTCCGGCTCATCGATTCGCCGTTGGTGGTCATCGAATTGCCCGCCCAGCGCAACGAAGCGTCCGCGCGGTCGGTCACCAGGACGATGGTCTCGTCGGCCTTGCCGAGCCGGTCGGCCTCGGCCAGCGCAGTATCGACCACCTGCTGTGCTCCGATCACCGACTACCGCCCCGACTCGTCGCGCGTATTGAGCACGTTCACCCCGCGGAACAACGCCGACGGGCAGCCGTGACTGACCGCCGCCACCTGGCCGGGCTGCGCCTTGCCGCAGTTAAACGCACCGCCGAGGCGCCATGTCGACGGCCCGCCGACGGCTTCCATCGATCCCCAGAAGTCGGTCGTGGTCGCCTGGTACGCGACGTCGCGCAGCTGACCGTCGAGACGGCCGTCGCGAATCCGGAAGAACCGCTGTCCGGTGAACTGAAAGTTGTAGCGCTGCATGTCGATCGACCATGACTTGTCGCCGACGATGTAGATGCCGTCCTGCACCCGGGCGATGAGATCGTCGGTGCTCAGCTCATCGGTACCGGGCTGCAGCGACACGTTGGCCATCCGCTGAATCGGCACGTGATGCGGCGAGTCGGCATACGAGCAGCCGTTCGAGCGCGCAACACCGAGCCGGGGCGCGAACACCCGATCCAGTTGATAGCCGACGAAGATGCCGTCGCGCACCAGATCCCAGCTCTGCGCGGCCACCCCGTCGTCGTCGTAACCGACACTGGCCAAACCATATTCGACGGTGCGATCGGCGGTGACATTCATCACCGGCGATCCGTAGCGCATGGTGCCCAGCTTGTCGGGGGTGGCGAAGGACGTGCCCGCGTACGCGGACTCGTAGCCGATCGCGCGGTCGTATTCGGTGGCGTGCCCGATGGACTCGTGGATCGTCAACCATAGATTGGTCGGGTCGATCACCAGATCCGTCGGCCCCGCCGAAACGCTGGGCGCCTTTGCCTTTTCAGCCAGCAAGGACGGCAGCTGCGCCAGCTCGTCGGTCCAGTTCCACACGTCGTCGCCCGCGACGACCTCCCAGCCCCGCGCCATCGGCGGCACCAGTGTGCGCATCGTCTCGAACGACCCGGCCGCCGCGTCCACCGTGACGGCGTCCAGCGTCGGCATCAACCGCACCCGCTGCTGCGTGATCGACGAGCCGAACGTATCGGCGTAGAAGGTCTGCTCCTTCATCGCATGGAGCCCGGCCGACACGTGATCCACACCGTCGGCGGCCATCAGCCGGCCGGAGTACTCTCCGAGCACCGCGATCTTGTCCGACGCGGAGACGGCGAACGGGTCGATGCGGTAGTCGGACACCCAGCTGACGTCCGAGTACACCGGCTCGGGCGCCAGCTCGACGTGTTCCGCGTTCAGCGGCTTCAGCGTGGCCGCGACGTGGACGGCGCGGCGCGCGGTCTCGGCGGCCGTGCCGGGATGCAACTCGGCGTGCGAGGCGAAGCCCCACGTGCCGTCGACGATCACCCGCACCGCCAGCCCGATCTCGCGGTTGACCACGGCCGCTTCCAGCTCACCGTCGCGGAGCTGGATGTGGTCCGTCGTGATCGCGTGTATGCGCAGGTCGGCGTAGCTGGCTCCGGCGGCCTTCGCCGCAGATAACGCTGCATCGGCCAGCTCATGGCGCGGCAGCTCGAGGAAGTCGGGGTCGACTTGGCGTTGCGCGGTCACGCCACCACCGTAATAGCGGCCGGTCTCACCTCGTGACGGCGCTGGTGCCCAGAATCGTCAACTCCAGCGCGAGCGCCGTCGCGCACACCAGACCGACGATCATGAATGCCCACCAGTCGATCGCCTTCGGGCCCGACGGCGACGCCGAGATCTGTCCCACGCCGCCGCGGGCGGTGATCGCGTCGCCCATCTCGTCAGCCCGTCGCAGTGCAACGGTGACTGCCGCCGCGAGCAGGTCGACAAGCTCGAGCATCCCGGCGCGGAAGCGCCCTCGCCTGGTGGCCGCCTGCTCTTTGGGGCGCAACCTGCGCGCCGCATAGAGGACACGGAACTCGTCGATCAGCATCGGAAATGCGCGCAGCGCCAACGCCAGCGCCACCGCCCACTCATCGACCGGTATGCGCAGCGCCTTCAGCGGCCGGCCCAATTTAGCTACGGCGGGGGCGATCTCGGCGACGTTGGTCGTCCACGACACCATGGCGCCTAGGCCGAGCAGAACGATCGACAACGCCGTGATCCGCAGGAAGTTGAACAGCCCACCCAGTCCGATCTCGACCGAACCGACGTCGATCACGGGGCTGCCACCCGCGAAAGTCGCTGTGAGACCGCCGAAGAACAACAAAATCCAGAGCCAGCCCGGGATGGACGGCAGCACGCCGCGGGGTATCCGAGCGATTCGCGCGGCGATGAGCACCAGCACGGCAACCGCACCGATGGGAACCCACCCCGGATAGAAGGTCATCAGGATGCCGATTGCCGCCACCATGAGCAGTTTCGTTCCGGCCCAGAGCCGGTGGATGGCGCTGTTACCCGGTACGGGGCGCAGCAGCACCACCGGCCTGCGTTGCCGCTTGTTCGCGATCGGCGCGGTCACGATCTGTCTCCCGCCACCGTCGGCGTCGCCGCCACCACCCCGTTTTGCAGATGCAGAGTGCGTGGGCACACGTCCTCGAGGCCCGAGAAGTCGTGGGAGATGATGACGATGGTCAGCCCGAAGTGGCGTCGCAGCTCACCCAGGAGCCGCAGCAGCCCACGCTGACTCGCCGCATCCAGCCCGGCAAGCGGCTCGTCGAGGATGAGCGCACGAGGCTGGCGCGCCAGCAGCCCGGCCAGCACCACACGGCGCATCTGGCCGCCGCTCAGTTGGTCGATGCGCCGCTTCGCCAGCGCCTTGTCCAGGCCGACGGTGGCCAGCGCCTCGCTCACCCGCTTGCGGTCACGCGGGGAGAACCCGGCCGCAGATGCGATCTCGAGATCCACCCGGCCGCGCATCAGCTGCAGGCGGGCCGCCTGGAAGGAGATGGCAACGGCACCAACCTGATCTGACACCGGCGCACCGTCGAGCAGACAGCTGCCGCCGGTCGGGACGGTGAGTCCCGCCATGATCCATGCCAACGTCGACTTCCCGGATCCGTTGAGCCCGTGGATCAGCAACCCGTCGCCCTCGTTGACGGTGAAGGTGATGTCGCGCAGCGCCATTGCAGCCCACGGTGTTCCGCTGCCGTATTCGTGATTGACCCCACGGAGTTCGAGCACTGGCTTGTCGGCGTGGTGGTAGCCGGTGACGGTAGCCGGCGGCGCCGACGCGGTTTCCACCATGTCGGTGTTGTCGGCGGCGCCACCGTTGCCGGTCAGATTGACGGCGCGGTCCGCGGCATCCGCCTCGTCGTTGTAGTGGGTGATGTGCACCAGCGACATGTCGTGATGCTTCGTCAACCCGGATAGCACCGACATCAGCGCGCCCCGACCCTCCTGGTCGACCATGCTGGTCACCTCGTCGGCGATCAGCAGCGACGGTTCACGGGCCAGCGCCGCCGCGACGGCGAGCCGCTGCAGCTCACCGCCCGACAGACCGCCCGTGTCGCGCTCGGCGAGCCCGTCCAGCCCGACCTCGCCGAGCAGCTTGGGGATGTCCGTGGTCGTCCCCGGCGGCAGGCCCCACACCACGTCGTCGGCGACCCGGGTGCCGAGCACCTGACTCTCGGGGTGCTGCATGATCACCGCCGTACCGCCGAGCCGGCCGAGCCCGACGCCGCCGGGCCGGTCGATGGTGCCCGACGTCGGTTCGCGGCCGGCCAGCATCAGCATCAACGTCGTCTTGCCCGAACCGTTCGCGCCGGTGATCGCGAGATGCTCACCGGGTTCGACGTTCAGCGATACCGGACCCAGCGCGTCGTGGTCGGCGTTCGGATAACGGAAGCGGACGTCGTGCAACTGCGTTGGTACAGGGGCGATGGTTCCGGTGTCGGCGGAGGATTCGAGCTTGTGCACGTCGGGGATGGCGACCAGTCGCGACATCACCCGCGACAGCGCCCACCACCCGATGAGCGTGACGAAGACGATGGACCACACCGAGGATGCGAAGAACAGCAACGGCCAATAGTCCAGCGCGGTGGCGAAGTCGCGCTTGAGCTGCTCGGCCAAACCCTCCATTTCGGGGATGCGCGCGATGATCGCGGCGACTCCGTCGACGTTGGCGGTTACCGATTCGAAGATGAGATGGCGCAGGCGCGTCAGGATCGCCAGCGCCGCGATGACGAATACGCCAGAGAGCGCCCCGGCGACCAATGAACACAGGAAGACGGTCAGCGTGCCGCGTCCGCGGCGCTTGATGATGCCGGTCAAGCCACCGATGTAGGCGCAGTTCATGACGGTCATGAAGCCGCCCATGCCGGCGATCAGAAACGCGATGATCGCACCGGCCACAGTGGCGGTGAGCAGCACGCGCAGCCGATAGCGGTAGGCCAGCAAACCCATCGGGACGGTGCCGAGCAACGACAGACCCGCGGCGAACGGAACGACGACGGCAATGATCGCCGTGGCCGCGGACAGCGCCGCGATGACCGACGCCTGGGCCAGTTCACCCGGGCTCAGCGCGCCGGAACGTCGAGTCACGCCCGAATCCCCGGTCACGGCCATTGCACGATTCTGCCAGTCGAATTCTAAGAGCGGTCGTCGCCTTGCTGCGACCAGCAATCGGCCTGCCGCTTCGTTTGAACTGCATAGCAAGGCTATGTAATAGTGGGGTCATGACTCAGACCCTCGGCGCCGACCTGCTGCATGTGGTCGCCCGGATCAACCGACTGGCCACGCAGCGCGCCCGGCTACCCCTGCCCTTCGCGCAGGCGCGGCTGCTGTCGACGATCGAAGACAAGGGGCCGACCCGGATATCGGATCTCGCGGTGCTGGATCACTGCTCGCAACCGACGATGACGACCCAGGTGCGCAGGCTCGAGGACGGGGGTTATGTGTCACGCACCGTCGACCCCGACGATGCGCGGGCCGTGTTGGTCCAGATCACGTCCAAGGGAGTCGAGACGCTGAGGCAGGTGCGCGTGGACCGCGAGGCCGCCATCGAGCCGTACCTGGAGCGTCTGGACGCGTCGGATCGGCAGGCGCTCAGCGAAGCAGTCCGTATATTGCGAGGGCTTCTCGCGGACGCGGCCTCACCCACCGCCGCCAAATAATTCGTGATTTCGGTGTGCTGAGTCGCGCAGAGCGCGACCACCTACACCGAAATCACTCGACCAAAAGGAGCACTTGCCCATATGTGGCGTCAACCCAAAGCTGTTTGGGCCGTTGCCTTCGCGTCCGTCGTCGCGTTCATGGGTATCGGTCTGGTCGACCCGATTCTCAAGCCGATCGCCGACAACCTGAACGCGTCGCCGTCGCAGGTGTCGTTGTTATTCACCAGCTATATGGCGGTGATGGGCGTCGCGATGCTGATCACCGGCGTAGTGGCGAGCCGCATCGGCCCCAAACGCACTCTGCTGCTCGGGCTCGTGGTCATCATCGCGGGTGCCGGCCTGGCCGGCATGTCGGAAACGGTAACCGAAATCGTTGGCTGGCGGGCACTTTGGGGCCTGGGTAACGCGCTGTTCATCGCGACGGCGTTGGCGACGATCGTCAACTCCGCGCGCGGCTCGGTGGCGCAGGCGATCATCCTGTACGAGGCGGCGCTGGGTGTCGGCATCGCGGTCGGCCCGCTGGTCGGCGGTTTGCTCGGATCGATCTCGTGGCGCGGACCGTTCTTCGGGGTGTCGGCGTTGATGGCGTTCGCCGTCGTCGTCACGGCATTCCTGCTGCCGTCCACACCGCCCGCCGGACGTGCGACGACGCTGGCCGACCCGTTCCGTGCGCTGCGCCACCGCGGTCTGCTCGGCGTCGCAATCACCGCGCTGCTGTACAACTTCGGCTTCTTCACGCTGCTGGCCTTCACACCGTTTCCGCTCGACATGAGCGCGCACGAGATCGGGCTGATCTTCTTCGGTTGGGGTGTCGCGCTGGCGTTCACGTCGGTGGTCGTCGCGCCGCGGCTGCAACGCCGCTTCGGGACCGTGCCGACGCTGCTCGTGAATCTCTTGGCCATGACCGCGACTCTGGCGGCGATGGCCGTCGCCACCGAGAACAAGACCGTGCTGGCGACGTGTGTGGTGGTGGCGGGATTGTTCATCGGTGTCAACAACACGTTGATCACCGAGACCGTGATGAAGGCTGCGCCGGTCGAAAGAGGCGTCGCCTCAGCGGCTTACAGCTTCGTACGCTTCTCCGGTGCCGCATTGGCGCCGTGGCTCGCCGGCGTGCTCGGCGAACGGGTCAACGTCCATGCCCCGTACTGGGTCGGTGCGGCGGCGGTGCTGCTGGCAGCGGGTGTCCTGGCAATCAGCCGCTCCCATCTGACGGGTATCGACGCCGAGGAGAAACTCGACGAGGTCAGTGAGGCGACCGCGATCACCGTCGGCAGCGACAGCTGAGATCCATCACTCCATGGCGAACGCATAGAACTGCGTCGTCTGGTCATCCGAGAAGTTGTCATCTGTGACGAGCACTACGACCTGCCTGCCGTCCGACAGCCTGGGGCCCAACGTGATTCCCTCGACGTTGTCCAGATTCTGCACCTGGGGAATCGTCGACAGATCGGCCACCAGAATCTTGGTCATCGCCGTCGGCGGCGCGTCCGCGAGCGACGGCCTGTCCAAGATGTCGTCGGCGCCGGCGGTGCTGGCCCGGTAGATGCGCGCGACATTGTGGGCGCCGTGCGAGCGTTCGATGACCAGAAAGTTGTCGTCGTCGAGCGCCACGAGATCCGACAGCCCGTTCGCATCGCCGTTCGGCGCGGTGATCGGGTCGAGCGGGTAGGCGTATTGCGCGCTGGCGGTGCCCGTCGAGACGTCGAACCTGGTGACGCGGGTGAGGGCACCGGCCTCGGCGGTCGGCAAACCGCCGTCGTTGAAACCTGGGTCTTCCATTCCCGCGAACAGATAGTTGCCGCTCGGCGTCAACGTCAGCCCCTCGAGACCATTGTTGGTGCGGGGGCCCGTGTCCTGCTGCGATATCCACAGCACGGGTGGCAGGTCGTATTGACCGCGGAACGCACCGTCGAGTCCTGCGACGCGAACCCACGGATCCAACAGCAGCGGCCGGTTCGGATCCTTGACGATCCGCTCGCCCTCGCTGGACCAGTACAGCTGTTGGCGGCGCTCGTCGAACGCGATGCCCTCGGGGTCCGGCGGGATCACCGGAGGCATGGCATCGGGCGACAGCGGGGGAAAAGGTGCGCCGGACCGGTCCAGCAGTGAGGTGGTATCGAGCCACTCGACACCAATCAATCTGTTGTCGCTCAATGTGATTCGGACGGTGTAAAACCTTGCGGGGTTTCTCGCCGAGCGGTCGTCACTGATGATGTAGTAGAGCTGACGGCCCGGGTCATAGGTGATCGCCGAAAGTCCCCCGACCGTCGTGTCATCGAAAAGGTAGCTGGCCGGAAAGTCGACCTGCCCGAGGTAGGTCAAGCCTGTCGACAGCGTGGATGCGGGACTGCAGGCGGAAAGGAACAGGGCGGCCGCCAAAAGGCTGCACCGCAGTCGCATCACGCGATGACTGTACCGACGAGGCTTCCCACTGCGTAGGTGGCCGCGATCGCTATAGCGCCGAATGCCAGCTGCCGCAAAGACCCGAACCACAGCGGCCTCTTGGTGAATCTGGCCGCCAGCCCACCGGCAATGAGCAACCCCAGACCACCACACAACAGCCCCGGCCACAGCGATTCGACTCCGAGTAGGTACGGGATCAGCGGAATGATCGCACCGATCGCGAACATGACGAACGACGAGCCAGCGGCCACCCAGGGCGACGGCTTCTCACGCGGGTCGACGCCGAGCTCCTGCACGAGGTGGAAGTTCAGGGCGACCTTCTCGTCGCGGTGGACCTCCTCGGCGGCCTTGCTCGCGGTTTCGCGGGTCATCCCCATGTCCATCAGCATCGCCACCAACTCGGCCTTTTCGGCCTGCGGGTGCTTTTCAAACGCGCGTCGCTCGACGATGACCTCGGACTCGATCTGCTCGTTGGCCGTCGCCACCGAGGTGTACTCCCCCAGCGCCATCGAGAACGCGCCGGCCAACAGCCCGGCCACGCCGCTGATCACGACGGTGTGCGCGCTGGCCGCGGCGGCGACACCCGCGATGAGGGCGGTGTTGCTGACAAGGCCGTCCATCGCCCCGAACGTGGCCGCGCGCAGCCAGCCCCCGGTCACATCGGCGTGCCGGTGTGACGACATGTGCGGAACGCCGGTCGGTGCGGACATGGGGTCGATTTAACGCCACCGGTTTCGCCTGGTCTAGCAAGGTTTGGCTACGTTTCTGACATCACAGTTTCGACGGGCCTCCAAAGGGCTACGGTCGAGTAATGACCACCACTGCGGAACATCTACGCAACGCCCTCGACGGCCGCTGGCGCGATGTGAAGAACCAGATGCGCGAGGAACTCTCCAGCGAGGTCTTCAAACCGCACTACACACCGAACACCGTCATCGCCCGCACGAAGGTGGGCGAGCAGTTGAAGATCATGGCCGCACAGGGCGCGGCCGAAGACGGGTTCAAGAAGGAGCACGGCGGCAACGGCGACGTCGGCGCGGCGGTGACCCAGATCGAGATGCTCGCCATGTCCGACCTGTCGCTGATGGTCAAGGCCGGCGTGCAGTGGGGTCTGTTCGGCGGTGCCATCGAGAACCTCGGCACCGAACGCCACCACGAGGCGTACGTACAGCGGATCATCGACCTGGACCTGCTGGGCTGCTTCGCGATGACCGAGACCGGTCACGGCAGCGACGTGCAGGCGCTGGAGACCACCGCCACCTACGATCCCGCCACGCAAGAATTCGTGATCGACTCCCCCACCCGCACGTCGCGCAAGGACTACATAGGCGGCGCCGCCGAAACAGCCCGTGTCGCAGCGGTTTTCGCACAGCTGATCACTCCCGACGGCGAGGGGCACGGGGTGCACTGTTTCGTGGTGCCGATCCGCGACGACGAGGGCAACGATCTGCCGGGCGTGACCACCAGTGACTGCCACTACAAGGGCGGCTTGCCCGGGGTGGACAACGGACGCATCCAGTTCGACCACGTCCGCATCCCACGCGAGAACCTGCTCAACAAGTACGCCGATGTCGCCGAGGACGGGACGTACACCTCGCCGATCGAAAATCCCAACCGGCGGTTCTTCACGATGCTCGGGACACTGATCCGCGGCAGGGTCACCGTCGGCGGGAGTGCGGGCGCGGCCGCGCGCGTCGCGCTGGACATCGCGACCCGATACGCGTTGGAACGCAGGCAGTTCGAGGCGCCCGGCGCGGACCGCGAGGTGCTGATCATGGACTACCTGGTGCATCAGCGGCGGTTGTTCCCGCTGATCGCGAAGTCCTATGCACTTCAGTTCGCGCAGAACGAGCTCGTCGCCAAGTGTCACGAGTTGCAGACGGCTGACGACCCCGACGCCGAGGAACAGCGTGAGCTCGAGTCGCGGGCGGCAGGATTGAAGGCCGCCAACACCTGGCATGCCACCCGAGCGATCCAGGAGGCGCGTGAAGCCTGCGGTGGCGCAGGTTATCTCGCCGAGAACCGGCTGATCGCGTTGAAGGCCGACACCGACGTGTTCACCACCTTCGAGGGTGACAACCACGTGCTGACCCAGCTCGTCGCCAAAGAACTGCTGACCGCCTACGCCGACGACATCAAGGGCATGAGCCCGGTCGAATGGGTGCGGTTCGCGGCCAACTTCGCCGGCGAGCGGGTGCTCAAACGCACTGCGGCCGAGACGATCATGCAGACCATCCTCGACACCCGGCAGGACAACGAAGAAGAAGGCAGCCTCTTCAACCGCGGCACCCAGGTCAAGATGTTCGAGGACCGCGAGCAGTACATCCTGGCGACGGTGGCCCGACGCCTGCAGGGCAAGTCCAAGGAGATGAGCGCCTTCGATGCGTTCAACTCTGTGCAGGACCACGTGTTGCACGCCGCGCGAGCGCATATAGAGCGCATCATCCTCGAGGCGTTCGTGGCGGGCGTCGACTCGTGCGAGGACGACGAGGCGCGCGAGATCCTCAACATGGTGTGCGACCTGTATGCGCTCTCGGTGATCGAGGAAGACAGAGCCTGGTTCATGGAGCACCGTTTCCTGTCGACCGAACGCGCCAAGGCCGTCACTCGCGGCGTCAACGAGCGGTGCCGCAACCTGCGTCCCTACGCGGAGTTACTGGTCGACGGCTTTGGCATACCGGAGCAGCTTCGCTACGCCGAGATGCTGCATCCGGAAAACATCATCGACACATAGGCACCATCCGCCCCATTGGTGGTGCTGCGCGTCACAATTCCGGCGAATTCTGAGATGCTTCATGGCAGACGCTGACAGAATTCAGCATCGCTGGTCCGAGCGGACCTGCCAGGCACCAGGGGAGGTAATTGATGTTCTCGTTCCGCCCGTCCAGGTTTGGTCTTTCGGTTGCTGTCGTCGCGGCCGCAACCGCGGTCGTCGGTGCCCTCGCGCCGCCGGCCCAGGCCTTCCAAATCCAGAACCATGAGCGCGTCACCCGCGATGCGCTACAACCCCTCGGGGTTGATCAGACTGCGATCGCCCAAATTCTGGTTGGCCCGCCGCCGGGCGCCGGTGCGGTCGGTAGCGACGCGTTCTTCGCCGACGAGTTCCGCCACATCGACGGCGCCAACAATCCCGTCGAGATCTGCAACATGACGCAGGAGGCGTGGAATTTCTTCACGCCGGTCATCCTGGCCGGTGCCCGGCCCGCGGGCCCCGGTGGCAGCGACCTGGTCGACGGTCCGGGCGCCCGCGCCGCCTTCGGCGGGCTCGCGCACGCGGTGCAGGACTTCTACTCCCACTCCAATTGGGTCGAAGACAACATCGCGATCAACCAGCCGGACCGGATGCCGCCCCCGCTGATGCCCACCTGCGACCCTGCAGCCTTCCCGCCGGGCCTGCACACCGGCTACTTCGACGTTTTGGCCAACCACGACGACCTGTTGGGTGGCTGCCCTCCAGGTGGTCCGCCGCCGGGAGTCGTCGAATGCCACTCCACGCTGAACAAGGACGCCTGGAACAGCCCGCGCGGCATGATCCAGGTCCCGGGCAGCAACCCGCCGATCAACAACTTCGATTTGGCGGCGCGATTGGCCACCACCGCGACCGTCGATCTGTACAACCAGATTCGCGAGCTGGTGTCCGCCAATGCCGGCCCCTGCGCCGCTGACAACCTGTTCCAGGCCGATCGTCGTCAAGCCTGCTGGTAACTCAACTGCCTCGCATGTACTGAGGCTTCGCGGCGCGAAGCCTCAGTACGCGTAGGTAATCAACTGGCCAGCTCCGCGGTGGCATGACCCACCGGGATGTGCTCCCATGCGTCGAGGTCGGGTTCGAAGGCGTCGGCGAAAGCCTGAGCGATTTGCGTGGCGTATGCGGAATGAGCGATGGCTGCGGCCATCGCGGTTCCGAGGATCCAGCGTGAGGTGCGTCGTATCAACATGCGCTAAAGATTGGGACGCGCGCCTTGGAGAGTTCTTGGCAAGATGGGCGATACCCGACGGCATCATCCGTTCGATGGATCTTGCTCCCCCGGCTGGACTCGAACCAGCCGACCCGCTAACCACGACCACCCAGCACCACCAGTGAAAACCCTCTCTGAGCTGTGTCTATCGCTCATTTACTGAGTGGACAGCTATGGACACCTATACCCTACAGAGGACAGATAGATAGCACGCAGACAGCACGGGGGCCGGGCATGGTCGGGCGTTCTAATCGGCGCGGGTGGGGGTATCTGCGCCGGCTGCCGTCGAAGCGGTGGCAGGCGTCCTACGTCGGTCCCGACCTCGGCAGGCACACCGCCCACACCACCTTCACGGCGAAGATGGACGCCGAGGCGTGGCTGTCCGACGAGCGCCGGCTGATCGAACGCGACGAGTGGACACCGCCGGCGCAGCGCCGGGCCGCACCGCAGGGCAAGGTGCTCACCATCGGCCAGTACGCGCAGACCTGGGTGGCGCAGCGTTCCCTCAAGGCTCGTACCCGCACCCACTATGAAGGGCTGCTCCAGCGGCAGTTGGCTCCGCTGGCCGGTGTTCCGCTGACGGCGCTCACAGCGTCCCAGGTGCGCTCTTGGCATGCGTCGATGGACCCGAGCCGCCCGACCATAAGGTAACAAAACCCTGCCAAACGGGCTCGGGGCTAGCGAGTTCAGAAGGAGTAGACGTTGTCGACGCTGACGAACATGCCGTGGCCGGTGCGGTCATTAGTGAACCGTGTGCCCTCGAACGTCGAGAGGATGGTCCAGCCATTGACGTTGTACGTCTGGCCGTATCTCAGCACGATGTCGTTCGCAATAGCCTCTCGTGACCACGGGATGTTTCCGATGTCCCAGTAGAAGTCGCCGTTTCCCCGCACAACAGCGAGGTTGAGAGGCGAACCGTTTTCCGCGGAGTACGGGGACTGAGGGAAAGGCTCGCCGCCGCGGCGCTGGCATACCACGAGGGGACCGCCGCCATGGCCTTCGTCAGCGGCGTTCGGATAGCACCGCACCTTGCCGGACTCGGTGATGACGGCTTGATTGTCGTCGGCAGCCGCTGGCGAGGCGAAGAGCAGCGCCAGTAGGCACATCGCGATTACGGCCAGCGGTAGTCGTCTGGTCACGTCGCGCCTCAAGCCGGTGGGGCGGGGTCGAGCATGGCGACGTGGTCGCCTTGCCATTGGTAGCGCACGGTGTTGATCGGACCCGGGCACGCCGTACAGACGTTGCGTCCGTCCTTGTAGTCGAGGACGACTGTGTCGTCGGTCGTGCGTGCCTCGTTCAGTGATGTGAATGCGTAGGCTTCCGATGTTGCGGTGCCCACGTATGAGCCGTTGTGGAACATGAGTGCGGTGATCGGGGAGCTGCCGGTCGCCCGCTCTACCGTCACCAGCGCGGTCGACAGCGTCGCGCACGGATCGTAATTGCCGTAGATGGTGCGTGGATCAGCAGACCATGTCCAGTCGGTCCCTGGGTACGACGGCAGCGACCCGACGGCCTCTGTGATTTGTTGGGACGCCAGGTTGACTCCGCAGGCTGTTGGCGGAGCGGCAGTCGCGTGCGGGGCGATGCCGACGGCCAAAATTCCACAAGCGAGCCCACCAGATCCCGCCAGCGATAAACGGCGGTGCAGATGTCTTGGTCGACCTTTTCTCATGTCCTTCTCCTTTGAGAAATCAAATTGGGTCCACCTTGCCGATGCTTACAACATCCCGTGGCTGTTGAGTCTTTCCACGGCCGGCGCCCCGCCCCTCGGAGCGAACGCTAACACCAGTGACAACGTGGCTGTAGCCGCTTCTCGGGTTTGCTCGTTTCGAGTTCCGAAACTGTAGGGAAACACCCGATTCCTCGGCAAGCGTTGGAGGCTAGCTTTCGGAAAAGCCCGGTTGAAGCACGAATTGGCCGGTCAAGATCACGCCGCGAAAGGACCGAGGAGATCAGGGAAAAATGTCAATCGTAGGTTTGTCCGCAGGGAAGCCAGCGCTGGGCTTTGCGGTGCTGCTGGGGATCGCGTGCTGCGAAGGTGTCGTCGCTGGCGCACCCGCGGAGCGGGCATGAGATGGCGCAAAAGCTGTGTATTCAATGCGGTGACGACTACGCTTCGACCGGATTCTCACGCTGCACCGGCTGCATTCACAAGAACTTCTTGGCCCGAGAGCCAATACGCGCCGTGAAGAAGAACCAGCGCAGGAGGGCAAAACCCGACAATCGCCAAGGTGAATGCCCGTACTGCTCGAAGGTTCTTGTGACTAAGGCAGACGGGCACCTACGACCGCACAAGTCCAGCAAAACGGGCAGACACTGTGTCGGAAGCGGCGGCCCGCCGATCCGCAAAGTCAAAGCCTTGAAAAGTAAAGGAAGTATTCGAGCGGTCAGCGGCGGGCTACCGACGTTGGGCCGCGGTCACCGCTGAAACGGGCGGTCACAAAAGTTTGCGCTGGAAAAGCGCGGCCGACTCCAACGTCCTGATGTAGCTCTCGGTGTCGGCGGAGGGCGGTGCGGCGCAGCGCCCAGCGCGGGAGGACCACGGCGAGATCGCGGAACCGGTTTACGAAGAGCGTCCCGGGGTGCTCGAATCGCACATTGATCACGCCGACGCCGACTTCGACGATTGACGGCGCGTGGCGATTGCATCGCTGGCGCGTGATTGAGACCCGTGGTCAAAGTTGACTATCAGAAGTAGCCGATAGTGGCGGCAACTCTCGTCCAGAGCGCGCCGGCCGCAGAATAGTGAGCGGGTTCGGCAGAGAACTCGGCGTCGTTGTTCGCGAAAGTCGGACGCTCCGTCTCAACTTTATTGACGCGATTGCTTGCACTTTCGGCCTCGGGACCATGTGACCTTTGACCCGCGCCTCGAATGGCCAGACCAGCCTAACGTCGAAATAGAAGTCGAAGATGGGCCTGGGGGTCGAGCAATGAACATCAAAAACTTTCCCAGATTTACATTAGCCCTGCGCACCTCACCGGAGGCCATAAAGCGCCTGATAACGGGGTCGTTCGTGGCGCTAGGGCTGGCGTTGAGCCTGGCAGGACCGGCACAGGCAAATGTCGATGCCGATCACTTCGTGCGCACCGAGGTGGCCTGGACGGGTGCCCCCTGCATCGCCATCTATCACGCTTGGCTGGCCGAGACCAGATCGGCCTGTGGTGGCCGCTACACCTACACCGAGGGCAACGTCTATCCCGGTGACCAGATTGGCCTGGACCCGATCATGGGTGCGGCCAGCTACATCGAGTGCAAGATGTGGATCGACGGGGTGCTCAGTTGGTCGGACGCGGCGCTCCGGGGCGACGGCTCCGATGCGTCGTGCAGTCGCGTGAAGACCTAACGGAAGCTGAGGCAGCCTGCGCGCTCCCCTCCTTCGAGAATTACAGCCTCTGACCCGCCGCCTGTCCCGGCGTTATAAGGCACCTTCCGAAACGGGTCGCTCACGCTCGTCACAGAACTCGTCTCAACGAGTCGGATGCTGTTCCTGCCTGTTCGACATCAATAGCGGAGGTGAGTCGCTCGGAGTCGGTCAGCGACCAGCGGTGGCAGGTCGGCGATGTCGATCCCACCAGCCGTCTTGGCCTTCTTCCAGCGATGATCGAGGTCGCGTTTGCCGAGTGAACCGTTTTGCAGCACTCGTGGTCCCCAGATTCTGACCTCGACAAGCACTCCTCCGGCCCACTCGGCAGTGAACGATGTCGGACGGAACTCCTGGACGAACCCTTCGCCGTTCACCCCACACAGCATGTCGGGCAGGCTGCCGGGTTCGAGTTGGAAGCGCGTCAGTTTGTTACCTGAAGGTCGCGCCGGTAGGTCCGGATTGGCGGACAGCCCGCGACTCGGTGGGTCGGTGGACCGCTCTGGAATCATGGTATTCACCGCGTCCGCCGGCGGTGCCGTTCGTGCTGTCGGAGCAGCGGCGGAGTGGGCGCGTGAAGTCACCCGCAAATCGACGGTCATGGGGCTGTGGTCGCTGTAGGCGAGCCAATCGGCATGCGTGCCGACTGTGACGGCTTCTATGGCTTCCGGGCGGGACACGAAGGTGTAGTCGATGTGGTACGGCTTGTCGGCGTTTCTGGTCCACCACAGTGTCGGGTTTGGCTCTGCGCCCCGTTCGCAACCATGGGTGTGGTGGTAGGCGCTCACGAACCCGCGTGCTTCCAGCTCATCCATGAAGTCCCCGAACTTTTCACGTTTGGTGGGCTTGTCCCAGCGCACAGAGTTGTTGAAATCACCGCTAATGATCACTAGATCGGCGGGCCCACGAAGGAATTGCTCGTAGCGGTCGATCGAGGCACGGCAAGCGCCGCGCTGCCGAGCGGAGAGGTGGCCCGTACCTCGGTGGTTCATGTCCCATACCGCCAGCAACCGGACATGCCCTGGGCCGGTGACATGGACTGGCATCACCCACTGGTATCCGCAGTCGTAACAGTCGTCGATGGCTAGCTGCCAGCCGTTGAACGCGGCGACGCAGAGCCCCTTATTTTGATTGCCGCCTACCCATTCCACGGATGTCGCCCCGACCGCCTGTAGTGCGTCTCTCGCCGGGGCGGTGCCGGCAGATTCGGGCAGGACCGCGACGGTGGGGTTCAGAGCCGCCAGCAAGTGGGCCTTGGTGTGTAGCGACATCGCGACGTTCCACTCGACGAGGCGCACTGGAGTCCTTTCGCTGCGCATGCCGTCGAGAATGTCACTTTCCACGGACACTTGGCCCGGTGACCCTGCCTTCTTCGCGAGCGAAGGATCACTGACCCTGGCCTTCCCGTCCGCCTGTTTGGATTGTTTCATGAGGTCCCACGGCGTCGTACCGTCGTCTCGTCGAGTAGCGGAGAGACGAACGGGGCGCTAACTCGATTGCGATGCGACGGGCGGCTCGAGACACGGGCGGCCGGTGGCATTTCCGGGTGAGGTTACGACGGCATGACCAACGGTGGGTTTGCCGACCGGCTAGGTTCGGCGTGTGCGCATGTACAAAGTGAAGTTGGTCGGCTACAAGTCTGTGCGTCACGGCCAAGAGTTCGACGTTGGGCCGTTCACCGTGCTGTTTGGCAAGAACAACGCCGGAAAGACGAATCTCCTCGAAGCCATTTACGGTTTGCTTGCACCACAGGACATGCCTGTAGGCGGAGCGGTACTTGCTCGCGGGTTGCGCAAAGGTGATTACCCGATGGGGGCGGTTTATGTCGAAATGGAGCCGGGGCTTACCTTCGATGACGCTGTCTTAGCTTTGGTACCGGATCGGGCCGCGCTCGGGATTCTGCAGTTCACTCACGGGGATGGACGGATTCTCGAGTTTCGCGAACTACCGTCGGGCCACGTGTGTTTCGCCGCTAGGGCTGTTGAGGACGAAAGCTCCGACCCCGATGAACCAGAGCTGTGGTTCGTCGATGTGGCCGACTATTTCGACGGCTTCGAGGCATCCGGGTTGATTTACGATCCGGTTAGCGACGAAGTCCTTGAGCTGAGCGAACAGACCAGAATAGTGGGCAGCGAGCAACGAGTGCGGCCACTGTTCCTTGGTTGGGAGTTCAACAACATCGACCAGTGGGTGACATCGGCGATCGCCGAACTGACGACCACCGGCTACGGACCGATCTTTCTAGAACCCGTGTATGACGAAGAACCAGTCGTAGCTTGGCGGGTTCGGCCCGAAGTTCGGTTTCACCTCAACCAGCTCGGGATGCTTGCCACTGATCTGTTGCCAGATTTCCTCGACGGCTCAATCCAGGCCGACGCCCACGTCCCGAGAGATTGGGAGGGTTCTCCGCAGGTGCGGCTGTGGTTCGAAGAGCGCGGTAGCGGCGATCGGCACTCCCTGGACGACTTCGGTCGCGGGACATTGCGTTGGCTGGCCATCGCGGTGCAGGTGGCTTTACGCCTCATGGAAGACGATCGGCAGCTCACCTCTCTTGGCGTCACGGAACAAAATGCATTTTCCGGTCAGGTGCTTTTTATAGATGAACCCGAAGCCCACCTGCACCCATCCGCTGTGGCTAGTGTCGTGCGGTGGTGTCAGCGCATGGTGGGCTGCGGGTTCCACGTTATTGCGGCATCGCATCATGAAGAGTTTTTGCGAGCACCGGGTGATGAGGTCACATTCGTCGAAGTCACCCGCGAGGTCATGTCTTTCGAGAACTCTTCATATATCGACACAAGAGCGCGCACGGTTCCAACCGCAGATAGTTCGACTCTCCAGGAACTAGCTCGCGAGATAGGGATGCACCCCGCCGCGGCACTCTCCCTTCATCGCGCCGTCCTGTTCGTCGAAGGACCGCTTGACGAGGCCGTGCTCGATGAGTACGCCAGCCGCGAATTGGATACCGCCGGAGTCACCATTATTCCCATACACGGAACCAAGAACCTTGAAGGTCTGATCGACGGCGAGTTCACGATTCGCCTCGGCATGAAGACTGGAATATTGACCGACAACACGGTCACCTCGACCATCGCAGACCGCTCGAAGAAAAAGCGCACGGGCGAAGAAAAGAAGGTCATCAGACTCATCGAGAGGTTTGAAGACCACGGACTACCCCCACCTGACTGGTTCGGAGTAGAAGAGGACGACCTGTTGTTCGCCCTCCCCGCAGAGGGCATCCGAATGTGCTATCCGGAGACGGCCAGCGCGTTCCCAGGCTGGCTGAACCTTCGAGAGGAATGTCGCGTAGCGACAGGTGCTGGCCCCTCGGATTCAGTCAATTGGAAAAGTTTCGCGAACGACCACTACGGATTGCCGCTCGCTAGTGCGGATGGAGTGAGGAGAGTCGTTCGCAAACTAGACCTCGCCGGAGTACCACTACCTTCACTGCGGACACTCGTTGATCAGATCGTGGACTGGGCGACGCGACCTGCCAATGCCAACGAGTAGCGCGAGTTATGGCGAGGTGTTTGTCTGACGAAGCGCACCGCGTACTCGCATGACGAGCGCGGTCTCGTAATAGCTTGAGGCGCGGCTGCCTTCGTCAGCGGAGTTGCCGAAAGGCAAACCGTGCTCAGGGGCAAAGGTAGGTGGTGGCAGCGTCAACGATGATCGGCGCGTTGTAAGACGACGGCATCAATCCTTCACCGTGACTCAGCCAATCCACCAGCGAAGCCTCCGAGCGGCCCTCGTACCGAACCTGATCGCATACCCATGTGCCCGTCCGCAACGCTGCGGCAGAGTTCGGGAACTGCCCGTGACACGCCCCGTCGATCATGTTGCACGGGTCAGAGTCGTGGTCGATCAGGCCGGCCGACTCCAGCGTCCTGATGTAGCTCTCGGTGTCGGCGGAGGCCGGTGCGGCGAGTGCGACCGCAGCGCCCAGCGCGGCAAGCATGGACACACCTGCCCCGAACAGCTCCCCCATAAGATGAATAGTAAATCGGCTGCATTGAACACACATGTGCTATGCCGAATGGTTAGCCGTCAGGCAGAGTCGCCACTAAACCCGAATCGGCGACGTACATCAGTCGACGATGGGTCGGCCCTCGGAATTGGTTCTGCCGACCTGGCGATCCTGTTAGTCTCGCTGGCAAACGACCGGGGGGTCGGTCGCGCTGGAGGTGGGGGATGTTCCGATTGGTTGTTGCCGCCAAAATCACGACGGCCTGCCTCGTTGGTGTATTGGGCTCTGGACTCGCGTCAGCAAGCCCCCCAGAACAGGGGGGTCCGGGATCGGACTGCGGGGCTCATGACAGTGCCATCGTCTGTGCGTCGACAGGTTCTCCCACACCTGGTGAAGATGCATTCATCGAGCGAGCGCGGGGTTACTTTCCCGGTAGCGATGTCCAACTCCTGAAGATCGGGAGGGGCACCTGCTACTTGGTCCGTCAGGGCGAAGTGACAACCAACAGCATGGTTGCGGACATTGCCGAATATACGGGGATGTCTGAGGAGCGAGCGGGCCAGGTGTTGGCGGTTGCGATGGACACCGCCTGCCCAGGATTCACCGTCGCCGGCAACGGAACAACCCTGCCAAAATGATCCGGCGCCATCGGGTTCGGCAAATACGGCGTGCGCTCGGCTGCAGAAATAGCACACCAGATCAGCGAGGTCACCCGGACTGAACCGACTTCAACTGGGCGTGCGCCAGATGAGGCCGCGTCATTGGTTTTGAGGAACAAGCACTGCCACTGAAGAATTGATGTGAGGACGGTATGAAAGACAAGTTCACAGCAGGACTGTTGACGTTGACAGTCGGCGCAGCGGCTTTCGTCTTCAGTCCTGCCGCGTCCGCAGACCCGCCGCGGGAAATCTGCTCACAGGTTTCAGGCAATTGCTTCTACGGTGACCCCGACATCTGGGAGTACGCGCATTGCGATCCATATGACCCCGATGCCCACGAACGCGGCGTATACGAACTGATGGGTAAGTTCGGCATTACCTACGTCGAGGCTGAAAAGTACATCGATGAGTGCGAGGCGAGCTACTAGCCATGGCACGTAAACTCACCGCAGCAATGATCGGCGCACTCACCGCGGCGGCAATCTTGCCTTCCCCGGTCGCCCAGGCCGACCCGGACATTCTTACCCCATATAACAGTCTGTGCGCGTACCTCTACAGTCTCGGCGACCAGTGGCCCGATGGACCGGCTACCCAGAAATGGTTGCTGGACAGGTACCCGTATCTAGCAACGGACTTGACACCGGATCAACTCAATAACCTGATCAACAACGTGTATCAGGACTTTCGCTGCGAAAACCATGGCACGTGACGATCCACAAGATCATCGAGCGGCCGCGATAAGGGTTATTACGTCACAGCGGCGGGCGGCGACTTAGGGGCAAGCTATGACAGCAACGCGCTGCTGCGATGAGATGTTAGCGATTCTGGAAGAAGCTACCGGCATCGCTGGAAAGGTCTACCCGACGGACTCGGTAACCTTTCCGTCCGGCCGAACCGTCTTCTCCGGAGCCGTGGTCAAATTCCCAGAGGGCCAGGTAGTCGCCGCCGACCGGGTGAGTATGTGGAACGACAGCGGCACTATCTGCGCAAGTATTTGGCCCTGCGAGCTCCAGCCTCAATACAAGCGCGTCTACTCCGATCCAAAAAAAGTTGAAGCCCTTATCGCTTTGGGGTGTGAGTCGGGCTGGGAACTCAACGCCAACTTCCATCTAGCTCACCGGTTCGCCGCCCCAGAGCAGAGGTGGTATCCGCGAAGACATCTCGCAGGGCCGGCGTACATCCGCCAATGGATCGACGACTTTCACGAGGACCGCGCTCGGGGTCGCAGCGGTGAGCAACTAAGGGAGCTGAGCTTTCGCCGGTGGCTCGTAGAGCGCAATTGCGCAGCAGACGACGAGCTGTCGACGCTCGACGACTGGCTGGTCACCAAGTCGTCGGGCATTAAGTTCCACGTCCGTCCAGGCGTGCAGGTGCTGCGAACCTGGCGGTTTCCCGACCTAGCCGTACCGGAGCGCAGAGCTGAGTTTGTCGCCGAGGTGCGCCAGGCGATCGACCAGGCTTTGACAGCCCTCGGCGAACCAGAATTGAATTTCCTGCAAGTCGAGACACCCCCGCGCTCTGAGGCGCCGAGCCAGGCTGGGGTGGTCGGCGCTGCCGCGACGGCGATCTGCCCACGGTGCTACACAGTCCACGCCGGCGAATGCCTATGACAGGAAAGGGAAACAAGCGATGGATGTGCTAGACGAGGAGACTGTGAAGTTGACTGCCGGCCACCAGATCCTTGGCTGGTGGACCTACATCCTCGATACAAGCGACGACGACAACTACCCGTTCGTCAGTTACGGGGAAATTCTGTTGCTCGACAACGGACGAATCTTCTCGCGTGGGCCGTCCGTCAAATGGGGAGCCGCGGAAGCTTTCTGGCCAGACTGTCGTACTGTCTCTGAGGTGGAGGCTCGCGCACAACGGGTTGGCAGCAATTACGAACTCACACGCATCGACTGGCGCGATACAGGCGCTTCGCAGTGACGGCTCGCTAGCTCAATCCCATGCCCGAACCACCTATCGGTTGGTACCCCGACCCCGCCCAGCCGGAGGGGCAGCGGTACTGGAACGGCGAAGAGTGGACTGGTTTCGCGCCAGGACGGCAGTTAGCGGATCCCCACGCATCTCTGACGAAGATCGTTGTCGGCATGTTGGTCCTTACCGTGATTGTCATAGCCGTCATCGTTCTCGTCTAGCCCATTCCATGCCGCCGCACGTGCCTCGCAACCAAGGCGCTGTACGGATGGCCGATAGCCCGACTCTGGGAACTCCTCGACCGCTTAAAGAATCCTGGGAGTCCCGCGTCCGCCGGCGGTGACTTGATTGGCTGTACATCCCGCCAAAGCGCAAGCGGCGCATGATTTATGTACTCGGCGAACTTCGTCCCGTCCGCTAACGGCATCGGGAAAAATACCGTCGACAGCGACCCAACGGGGTTGTCCGCTCGCGCTACAACAGCACGTGCGGTGAAGGCCGAACCTATAGACTCCCAGGAGTGGCAAGCCGTCAGGTACGCAGCATGGCGCCCTTCACCGACGCGCACCTGAAGCGGCTCCTGAAGATCGCCCGAGAGGACGAGCGGCGACTCTTCGAGCGCAACCCACACCTCGCGGTCTACCGCGACCGACTACTGCTTGTCGCCCTGTGCCAGGGCGGGGGCCTCCACTACGTGGACTGCCAGCGAGGTGTCGAAAAGAGAAACGGGGTGAAGGACCTCGACGTGTACACCTTCTACTCCGAGCACTCCAAAACGCGGTGGCCGTACCGGCGCCACGGCGTGGCGGACTTCGGTGAGTCGGAGTTCGGCTACCACCCAGGCAAGAGGAAGGACTTCGTCGGCCGGCATGTCGACCTCCTGGGCCGGGCGCTGCCGGTGAGACCGGACGCCAATCCCGTCGAGGCGGTTCGGAAGTGGCTGACCGACAGCAATAACAAGACACCGCGACTGCTACGGACCAAGGGCGTGGTCGGCCTGCACCCGGGAAGGCTCAGGGGCCAGGTCATTTGGGACCCCTACGCTGAGGGATATCGCTGACCCCCGAGGACGAACTTGACGGCGACAAGTCCGGCGCTAGCAGGAGTGGCCGAACATGTCGTAGCGCACCACGTCGACGCCCATCGAGCTACTCCTGCTCTGGCATTCGCCACGAGGCGAGGTCTTTGGTCGAGTCGGCCAGGCCGGCTGAGAAGCGGCCGTGGCCGGCGTGCCTCTCATTGGTAAGCGCAGGCGGGCCTCCGGCCACGGTGACCTCTCGCTCGATGCAGCGGCCCACATAGGGTTCCCGCACCTCGGAGTAACTCGCCAACTCCTGAGCCAACTCAGCCACCCGGGCCGTCCTGGGTGACCAAGTCAGGTCATGATCTCCCGGCTGCCGGCGCCCGCCTTGCTCGTTCATGGCAGCCGGCGACTGAGCGAGCTGCCAGTCGATGATCTCGTCGGCCTCCTCGGCGTCGAGTTGGTCGATCTCAGCGATCAGGTCGTCGAACTTCACTGCGTCCTCTCCATCGCGGGCACTGAACTTCAGCATGAAGCGTCTCGCGCCAAAAACCGTCGGACAAGTTGCCGCCCCCATTCACCTGACGCCTCCGATACCCGCGACGCGAACCACCCACTAGCGCCGGCGCATGAGGGGCCGACTGAATTGAGATTGGCACCCAATTCGTTTGCCCAGAAAGCGCGGTTGCGCATGGATGTATCGACAGCCGCATCACCATGCCCGCTGGAGTGCCCGATGGCGCACGTATTGCGCGGCGCTAGAACGTCCACGCCTACGCCCATGACGGCAACGCCTACGTGAGAAAATAGGAAAATGGGACGTAAGAACGTATTTGACCCGAGCCAGCGATCGGCGATGCGGCGCGAATACCGCAGTCTCCCCGACGATCAGGCCGAGTTGTATGAGGGGCGCATGGCCCATCGCTTCGGAGTCGACCGCACGGTGATCCGTGCGGCATTGCAGTACAACCGGGGACGATTCCCGTTCCGTGTGCAGTCCGTAGCCCCGGTGCAGAATCCGAACTGGGAGGGGCACGTGCAGTTGCCGTCGCACCAACCCAAAGGGCTTAAGAAGGACGACTTCCAGTGCGACAAGCCGAAGCCGAAGCCGAAGCCGAAGCAGGAGCGCAAGTTGGTCAATGTATTCCGCACCGGTCCGGCAACGCGGTCTAAAGCCAACACCGCTGAGGCGATCCGCCTGAGGACGGGCGGCAGGTGAGCACTCGACCCAAAGCGGTGCTGACCCTCGACGACATCGACCGGCACAAAGTGACGACCGTGCTGGGCAAGGGAACTGCTCAAGCGATGAGGACTCGACGATGACTCGCCTGAACAAACAGGGATTCTGGGAGTGGGCGTACGGCGACCTGCTGTCTAACACCAACCGCGGCGTGCTGGCCGAGTACATCGTGGCTACAGCACTCGGCATTCACAACACGAAGCGCGTGGAATGGGACCGGTACGACCTTGTCATCGGTGACATCGGTGTCGAGGTGAAGTCGGCTGCGTACGTGCAGACGTGGAAGCAAACCCAACTATCAAAGATCGTGTTCGGCGTCCGCCCCGCAATGGGCTGGGACGCCCGCACCGACACCTTTGCGGAGAGTGCGGGGCGAAGCGCCGACGTGTACGTATTCTGTCTGCTCGAAGGTGACGACCACGATGCCATCAACCCGCTCGATGTCGCGCAATGGACCTTCTATGTGCTACCTACCAGCAAACTCCCCGAGCAGAAGACGATTCGGCTCGGACCGCTGAGAGCCCTCGGTCCGTATGAATGCGCCTACGACGAACTCAAGTCCGCCATTCACGGGGCAGCAGCGGAGAATCGCGGCGACGCCTAAGGCGTCGTCCGCCGTCGCATCGACGCCCATAGAGACGCGGTGCCGCCGTTGCGGGCCGCGGCGTGACTCGGGCCGGAAGGCCCTAGAATGCCGCTATCCCCGTGTCTCGAAAACGATGGGTTGTTGAGAACGCGACGGTGCCTGGGCCAGCGACTCGCTTGCTGGCCCAACGACTCGCACGATTGTCTTGAAACCCGGTCTCATAACCTTTAGTATCAAAACCCAGAGTTCAACGAGATTATGAGACAGGAGCGGCCGGCAGTGGCGGTGATCGGGTATGCGAGAGTCAGCACCACCGACCAGAACCCCCAGCTCCAGATTGATGCCCTCCTCGAGGCTGGGGCTAAGCGTGTCTTCACCGACTACGTCAGCGGCGCGACCGCATCCCGACCGCATCTCGATGACTGCCTCGACCATCTCCGCGAAGGCGATGTACTCACGGTGTGGAAGCTCGACCGGCTGGGGCGCAACACCCAACACGTTCTCGCCGTGGTGGACCAGCTCGCGTCTCGAGGCATCGGGTTCCGCAGCCTCACCGAGGGCCTGCACACCGACGGGCCGATGGGCAAGGCGATGCTCACGATCATGGCCGCCTTTGCCCAGCTCGAGCGCGACACCATGATCGAGCGCACCCGCGCCGGCCTCATCGCCGCCGCTGCCAACGGGCGCAAGGGTGGGCGCCCACGAAAGATCGACGACGCCCAGGCCGCCAAAGCCCGCAGTCTGCGGGAGAAGGGAATCGCAGCCACCGACATCGCCAAGATGCTGGGGGTCTCCCGCGCCACGGCGTACCGCTACTTGAACGACGCCTCGTCACTCTCAGCATGACACTGCGTGTTCGCGTTTCCGAGCACATGCCCGTGATCCTCGAGGCGCCCGGGACCAGCCGTGCTCTTCTGTACCGCACGCTGCCAGCTAAGTGGAACGACCGGTGACTGGTAAGAGCGCGTTGGAACAGAAGGGTTCACAAGACTCGCCCGTGGTCATCGTTGGAGAGAGCCTCGGCCGTCAGAAGTCGCGTATTCCGTTTGATG
>NZ_JAMQTI010000023.1:0-114143 GCF_032883055.1 Mycobacterium sp. 29Ha | reverse complement strand
CATCGATCCGCAACAGAACCGACCCACTGGCCGCCTCCACCGCCTCCATCCCCAATACCTCCGGACCGAACTCCAACCACTCCTTCGCATCCGGAGACTCCACACCCACATAACCCAACGCCTTCACCAACATGTGCTGTCCTCAGGCGATTCAGTGGTTCGAGACGGCAAGTGACGCATAGCGCTGCTGGAGTGCGGCCCAGTTCTTGCCGGCCTCGCGCCCGCCAGCCAAATAGGACTCCGGCACTTCGGTGTACGGCGGTCGGGTGGGCCCCGTGCGCATAAAACCGGCCGCCTGGAATTGGGCGTTGTCGATCTGGATGCTGTACTTGAGGAATTCAGCGAAGTTGCCGCCGGGGTAGAGCGTCTCGAGAGCGGCCTCGAGTTCGTCGGTGAGCGTTTGGCAGTCTTCCCAGCGGCGGGCTCGGATTAAGTCGCGCAAGTGGGTTACCGGCGCAGGACCGCAGGCCACATTGCCCGACCAGCAGGCGGTGACCTCCTCTGGGAATAGCCGGGCAAAGTAGTACCAGTCGGTCTCAAGCGGCAGTAGCCGCACACGACCGCCGACGGCGCGGAGGTCGGAGAGGAAGGCGGAGCCACTGAGCAGTCCGAGATGCTTGGCAGCGACAACCTGTGGTATCTGGCTAAGCGCCTCGTATGCGGGGGTCCCGATCTTTCCCTTGAAGGCGCCCGGGTTGTCGTAGACCACCAGTGCCAGGTTCGGCACTGCCTCGGCCACATCGCGATAGAAGCGCACAATTCCGGCGTCGTCGAGGGGCAGCCACATCGGACGACCGACGAACAAACCGTCGGCGCCGAGCTCGCCGAGCCGACGACCTCGAGTGATCGTATCGCGGGTGTTTAGCGTCGTCGCTCCAGCGAAAACCGGGATTCGCCCCGCGACGGCATCGACGACGGTGGCGACGAAGCTTTGCAACTCGTCCCATGTCAGCGAGGCACACTCGCCGAAGGTGCCTGTGGTCATAAGCACGTCGACCCCGCCGCGGACCATCGAGTCGGCAAGCGTCGCCGCCTCGTCGAGGTCCACGGAGAATGATGTGTCGGGCTGGTCGGCCGTCGGGATGGAGGGCGTAGGAATGATGCCGACGACCCCGGTGATGTCATCAACGGTCAACTTCGTGTCAGGCACAGGCATTGCCTTTCTGGTGAAACGTCAGCGGGCTCGGAGGTTGGCGGGTACTGGGGGAAACGGGTGCGCCCCCAATGACAGCTCGGGCTCTTCGTAGTACAGATCGAGTGCCTTGAGCGTGGGGATGTCGTTGACCGAGAACAGCACGGCATCTTCCGTCGACCGGTTGACGAAGTGATGGGTGCTCCAGTTAGGCACCGCGAAACTGTCGTGGGGCCCCCAGTCAAGCTCCACGTCGTCGACGACCGTCGTTCCTTCGCCACGCACGACGAAATAAACGGCACTCGACGTGTGGCGATGGGCGTCGGTCCGCTGGCCGGGCCGCAGCAATTGCACCCAACAATCGAGCGTTGGCATGGTCGATCCGCCTGTGACGGGGTTGGCATACCGCAGGACGACGCCGTCGTAGGGACTGCCCGCAAGGCCCGCCATCCGCTGGAGCTGCCGCTCGACGTCGCGCCAGGGATAGCGGAACGGAAAGTTCGCCGTCTTGACCTGCTCCCACGCAGGGCGCAGCAGGCCCCCGCGGTCGGCGAGATGCTCTCCCGGCTCGTCGCGTTGAGGTTGGCGCTTCTCGCCGTAGGACTCATAGAAGGGAACATTGAGCCCGAGCACCAATCCGATATCGAGCACGTCGAGCCAAACGACGTTCTCCGAGGTGGCGTTCTCGTGGTCGTGCCACGTCCAGCGAGGGGTTAAGACAAGGTCGTAGTCCTCCATTTGGCACGGCTCGCCGTCCACCACAGTAATCAGGCCGGGGCCGCCTTGAATAGCGAACCGCAGCGCTGCCATGGTATGGCGGTGCGCATAGGCAATCTCGCCGGGCTTGAGCATCTGCATGCCCATGTTCATGGTGTGCGTGGTTCCCCGGGCATCCGGATTGATGAACGAGAGATTGCGTCGCGCCGTCAAACTTTCGGGCATCACGTCGCACGACTTCAGAAGCTTCGCGTGAACATCGTGCCATCGCCACAGAAAGGGAACACCGGCGGGCTTGGGGCCGCCGACGACGCTTTCCAGCATTTCGTCGTATATCCATTGCCCACGTAAGTTGACAGCCTCGAGCTCGACGTCGAATTCGCGGAGCTCTGAAGTCTCGGCGGTGGACATTAGCTACCTTCTCTGGTTGGCAGAATGACACTCTGTCAATTAGAGATTATCGGCACCCGCCGGTTGCGTCAATACCGCACGGGCCGCACTGAGCTGACCTCTTGGGTCAGTACCCCTAACGGGGCGAAAGGTCGAGTTATGCAGCACGCTAGACGAATTCACCGACTCCGCCGCCATCCAGGTCATCCGGTGCCGCAATTCGTGGTGGTCGCGGGTGCTCCCGGATGGACTTGCGACCGTGTTCGTTGAGCTGCTCGCGCGCCGATCTGCGGAAAGACTATCTCTCTTCAGCCAGCACGTCGGCGGCCCCCGCGCCGACTCGCGCCAGCTCCGCTAGTCATCTCGGATCGGTACACAACGTAATGAGGACACAGTTGGCGCTGGGAGCAACTCGAGATCGGGTGAGGCGAGATAACGGCAAGGTGTTGATCTTGAGGGCCGTTTTCCCCGCTGGTGAGACGTTGTCGAATTAAGATTGCGACGCCGCAGCGAGCATCTTCGGTTCACGTCAGTGCCACGTCTGATGCGGCGGCCAACCACGTGTGGCCGCACTATGGTGATCGCGTCGCGGCGGTGTCGGGTGGGTTCGTCAACAATTCGAGCCTCCCCCGCACACTTTCGAGATCGCTGCCGGCCAGCAGTGCACGCCTGCACTCGATCAGTGCTCGAGGCCAGTTCACGACCGCGGCGCCGCTCAGACGTTGCTCGCCATCGGGGTAGAGCGCTGTGAATCGATTGTCCGACAATCGATCTCCGACGACGAGTGGCTCACTTAGGTGAGTTGTTTGGCCGCAAAACTGGATCTTCCAGTCGTACTGGTCGCTCCATACGTACTCGACGGGCTCGTAGCAGCGCAGATCGTCGGGGTGCGAGATATTGTGCGCGACGCAAGAGGCCTGGTCGACCGCGTTTGTCCAGTGTTCGATGCGCATCATCACGCCGCGGGCGCGATGAAACCAACGCGACACGTCGCCGACTGCGTAGACGTTTTCTGACGTGACGGCACGACAGAACTCGTCGCAGACCAGGCCGTCATCGACGGCCAGTCCCGACGGCATCAGCCAGCCGTCGTTCGGCACGGCGCCGATGCCCACCACCACCGTGTCGGCTTCCACGACGGTCCCGTCCGTGAGGCCGACCTCCAAGTTGCCGCGCTCCCCCTCAATATTCTCGACACCGACGCCGAATCGCGTGTGCACTCCGTGGTCTCGGTGCAAATCGACGAACCACCCACCGATCTCTTCGGTAAGCACCCGGCTCATCGGCACCGGCACCGGGTCGACAACCGTCACTTGCAGCCCCAGTGACCGCGCGGTTGACGCGACCTCGGCCCCAATAAATCCTGCCCCGATCACCACGAGGCGGGCACCGGCAACGAGGTCGGCCCTTAGCCGCAGACAGTCCTCTAGGGTGCGTAGCACATGAACGCCCGGTCCCTGGCCCCACGGGGATGGTCGCGCGCTCGCTCCGGTGGCCACCACCAGGTGGTCGTAGTGCAGGGGCTCATCATCGGCGAACTCAACCTCGCACGCTGCGACATCCACTCCGATCGCGCGGCGGCCGAGGCGAAGCTCGATGGCGTCGGCGGCGGCAGCGTCTCTGGTGAGTAACGTCGCAGCCGCGATGTCACTCGTACCCGCAAGCAACGCTTTGGATAGCGGCGGTTTGTCGTAGGGCAGTGCAGTTTCCTCGCCCACGAGGACGATGTCGCCGTCGTAGCCTTCCGATCGCAGCGCCTGGGCCGTGCGGACCCCGCCGACAGAACTGCCGACGATGACGACCCGTGACGTCATTCGTCTACGACTTCCAACGCTGCCACCGGACAGCTGCGCGCAGCCTCCTCGACCCGGGTCCTGTCCGCGGAAGGGACCTCCGTCTTCCGGACCAACACGAGTCCCCGGTCGTCGATGTCGAAGTAGTCCTCGGCGGCTACGACACAGTTCGCGTATCCCTGACATACCGCGTGGTTAGCCTTTATGACTCCGTCCATGTGCTTTCCTTCCCAATGTTCGTCGGGTTCAATTGCGCTGGGGTGCAGGTCCGAGGCCGAAACCGCCGTCGGGGCGGATCGTTTCGCCGGTAAGCCCGCGGGAGCGGTGCGAAGCGAGAAAGACGTAACTCCACGCGTGGTCGTGACCCGATAGGGCCACGTTGAGCGGTGTGCGAGCAGCCAATTCGCGGGCCCGGTCGGGTGCAGCATCCAGACGGCGGGCGCCAAGGTCGAGACTGTCGAGTCCGCGCAGGTCGGTGTTCAACGTTCCCCCTGGGGCAACACCGTTCACACGGATCCTCGGCGCGAGTTCGTGAGCCAGTGCGGTGACGAGGCCACGCACCGCGAACTTCGACGCGACATACAGCAGGCCGCCACGTCCTGGATAAAATGATGAAGCGGACTCGGTGAGGATGATCGAGGCGCCGTCCTGGCCCATCAATGCCGGCACTGCAGCCTTGACTGAGTGGATATGACTCAGGACGTTGATACGAAACATCTCGTCGAACGCCTTGTCGATTCGCTCGGGGGGGATGTCCTGAAGACGACGGTAGAAATCGAAGATCCCCACGCAGTTCACCAATGTGTCGAGTCCGCCGAACGCGTCGGCAGCGACCTGCACAGCTTCGTCGTTGGCGGTGTGGGTGGTCCCATCACCCTCGATTACCGGGATGTCGGGCAGCTGATGGCGCAGCGCCGAGCACTTATCGCTGTCGTACTCGAGCACGGCGACCTGGGCATCCTCGTTCAGGAACGCGTCGACGGTGGCCCGACCGATACCCGAACCTCCGCCGACGATCAATGCGCGTTTGCCCGCCAGCCAGCCAGTCATACCTCGTCGCCCAGAATCAAGGGAGTCCCTGCGTTCCCCACCATGGCCGCTAAGGTGGCTGGGTTCTGCCAGGTCAACGCCTCGATCTCCAAGGCATCCAGCGACACCCACTGCGCCGATTTTGGCGCCTGAATCAACAGCCGAGCTCCGTTGCGAGTGGTCACTCGGCGCACGACGACCTCTGCGAACTCGTTGGCGATGTTAAGTGCATCGCCGGTCGCCCCGGCCAGCAGCGTAGCCAGTTCCTCGCACGCCGATTGTGGTGGTGACTGCGCGCCCTCGCCGGGTCGATTCGAGCTCATAGGAATACCGCCAGATTCTGCATTCGAAGCACTGATTCATCGACGGCGATTGTGCGCCGGGCGAGTTTGAGGGCGTTGCCATCGCGACGTAGGAGATCCTCACGACCGCATGAAAGGAGCGTGGACTCATTGACGTCGCCGCGGCTGCGGAACAACAACTCAGCGCTGTCGACCGCGAGGTAGTCGGCGTCGTCGGTGAGGAATGTGCGCACGTTGGTGATGAAGTGACGCAGGCGCGACGGCGGATCCTCAGTCCAGGCGTGCTCGGTGGCGAATCGCGCAACCCGACGACTGAGTGAGTATTTGTTCTCGTCGAAATGCGCCATTCCTGCTGAGCTATCGAATCCGGCGCCGGCGGCGGTGGTGATCCGCACCGGCATGTAATAGTGAATGTCCTCGGTAAGAACACCCAGCCACCTGTCGTAGTCTTGGGCATCGAGAAGGTACGCCTCGTTGACGAGGAAGCGATGCGCCTCCAGATGGCGAGAATCGTCGAACGGCAAGGCTTCCCCCACACGTTGGGCGCGGGCTGCGTGCGCACCAAGTACCGATGGGGCCATGGGTCGACCAGTGCGCTGATCCTCGACGGTCACAGCATCACCGACGTCGGAGCCGACTCCGAGTCGATACCGGCAACGGCCCGGCCATTGGTCTGCACCATTGGCTCAATACCTTGCGGGTTGTCGGTGAGCACAGTAGCCGGGTCGACTCGCAGCGGCGGCATGTCGAGGTAGTCAGCCCAGAGCCTCAATAATTGCCGTTGATTGTTCTCGTTGTAACCGAGCTGAGCGTATCCAGGCCCGTGAAACTGAGCGCTGCTTAGGGTGTCGACCACCCGGGCATCGTCTGCGAGCAGCCCCATCCGGCTGTTCAGCCGCAGTCGGCGGGCCATCGAACCCCCCGCGGTGTTGGTCAGCGACACCCAATTCTCGACATCGTCTTGTTCGAACATTCCCGTCGAGCCGAAACACATCAAATAAGCCTTGTATGAGGCCGCCTTAAACGCTTCCGGGGCATCAGAATCCACCGCAAACCAGGACAGCACTTCAGTCTCGTTCTCGCTAATGGGCTGCCATACTCGAATCGAAATGAACGGCAAGACGTGCTCGCCGTCCTCGACTTTCGGCCAGTTGTGCACGAAGCTGATGTTCGGAAAGCACGTCGCCGCCGAGATCATGAACCCATCGGCGCCCACCACCTGTCGCTGCTGCTCGGTCCAGGTCGCCTTGGCACGACTGATCATTTCCGCCGGGTAGCCGACATAGCTCATCCGGTCTTCGAAACTCCCCTCAGGCAGCTTGTATGTGGTCCCCCCACCTCTGCCCGCCCAATAGGTTGCGCCGTCTTTGCGCTTGTGAGCCTTCGGCTCTCGGAACAGGCCGATCTCGACCACCGACGTGTGCGTCTGCGGCGTGTGGTACATGTCCCCGGCGAAATTCTCAGCTGCGATCTTCCAGTTCGCTTTTACCCGCCAACGCTGGGGACCCTGCACCTCGAGACCGTTGGGGCCCTGCTTGGTGTAGAAATCGAGATAGAACCTGAAATCACCCAGGTAATCTTCAAGCGATTCTGCGTCAGGATCCATCGACAGGAAGATCAACCCGTTGTAACTGGCCACACTCGGCGCTGGCAACAGGGTCTGACCCGCCTTGTTGAACCCCGCCTCCCCTCCGTAGGCCTCTTGGTGAAAAGGCAGTCCGATAATGCGGCCGTCGTTGCGGTAAGACCACCCGTGGTAAGGGCATCTGAAATTCGACGCGTTCCCCATCTCCGCCCGACAAATCTGCATACCGCGATGGAGGCACATATTGAACATCACCCGGACCTCGCCTGCAGAATCACGAGCGACGATGAACGAATCCTGTAGCACTTGCCTGACCACGTAGTCGCCCGGCTGCGGAATTTCGGACTCGTGCGCGACGAACAACCACGCCCGACTGAACAGCCGCTCCTTTTCGAGCGAGAAAATCTGCTTGTCGTTGTACACGTGCGCCGGAATCATGCCAGTGCGTACTGCCGCCAACACCTCACCGTGATCCTGCATCTTCAACTCCATGACTCAGCGACGGGACCCAATCCTCGACTGAGGCGCCTTCACTGTTATGTAGAACACGACTCTGTCTAGCAGAGAGTATGCCGTCAATTTGCCGGTGTAGTCAACCGGCCTCGCTGAGCTGTCGAACTGTCGCGCAGCCCGCTTCGTTGCCTTCGACGAAACGTCCACAACGGCATTCACCGCCCGAGGCAGTATGTCTTCCTTGCCCACGCGATTTGCGACGAGTGGGCACAGGGCCCGTAACGAAAACGACCGGCCCGGTACTGCTGCGCACGGGCAGGCATGCGTGGGATGCCAGCAGCTGTCAGCGGTACTGGCCGAGCAGATTTCGTCGGAGATTTTGCGCCGCCTACGGATTGGACTGGTCACCGACGACGACGCCGCGGGAAGCAAGTCTGCGGACCGCCCGGGCCGACGGCGGTGCCAGATGTTGTGCGGTGAGGCGACATTACGCCGCCGATGCCTGAGCGTCGCGATTCTTCGAGCTGCATTCGGCTTTCACCGCGGTAAGGTCTCTGTCATGCAGAAACCTCCTGTCGCGGGCATGGAGCATGACAGCACCGGAAAGCTCCCGCAATATCCGATCGAGTCTGTCGACAATGCTCTTCGCCTAATCCTCCTCCTCGGAGACCGCTCTGAGATCCGGCTCACTGACGCCAGCGAGTACCTGCAGGTCGCTTCGTCGACCGCGCATCGCCTGTTATCCATGCTTCAGTACCGCGGTTTTGTCCGCCAAGATCCGATCAGCAGGGCATACCAGCCCGGACCGTCCTTGACGAACGTGGCGTTCGCTGTGCACTCCAGGATGGACATACCGCGCACCGCCGCGCCGATTCTGCGCCACCTCGCGGAGACGTTGCAAGAAACCGTGCACGTAGGAACGTTGGACGGCAGACTCGTTCGCTTCATCGCGGCACTCGAAAGCCCTTCTGCTGTTCGAGTGATTTCGCGTTTGGGTACTACACGTGCTGCCCATTGCACGTCGACAGGTAAAGTCCTACTCGCCGGACTATCCGATGACGAGCTTGACCAGTTGTATCCCGACCCACATTTGGAGCCACTCACCGAGCATTCCGTGCGTACCCTCACCGAACTGCGCGCTCAATTGGCAGAGGTCAGAAAGAGTGGGTTTGCGACCAGCAACCAGGAAAGTGAGGAAGGCGTCGCGTCTGTTGCCGTGGCCGTACCCGTAGGAGGTTCCCAGATGAGGCTGGCACTCAATGCGTCAGCGCCCAGTTATCGATTCGGGCCCTCAGATATCCGCAAAGCTCGCACTGCCCTAACAGACGCCGCCGCCGAGCTAGCCCGCAATCTCGGCTGATGACGTCCAAAAAAGTGGAAGCCGACAGTGAAATGCTCAGCGGCGCCCCAGATTTGCCTGGCTTCATTGCCACCCTCGACGCGTTCCTAAGCATGGAGAAGCAACGGAATGCCGAACCGATGTTCGCGGCGGTCCTCACCGACGACTTTCAGATCGGTTTTCGTGGTGGTTACCAGTGGAAAGGCCGCGATGGTCTGCAGACGTACCTTGACCAACGGGCCGGGATCTTCGACGAACGCCTGGAACTGCGCCACGTACTTTCCTACATCCCGGCGAAGGAGGGTGTGGTCGAGCTGACGACCCATCTTGAGTTCTACTTTCGACGCTGGAAAGCACCCTCGTTGGTCAGCGAAGAATTCACCGGGTCGGCCTTTCGCACGTGGCTGATTCGCATAGCTGACAACGAGATGCGCGTGAAGCAGGTGATTATCGATGGATTTGCCAATCTCAACGAAAACGCACGGGCGGTGTTTGCCATCCCAGGTGAAGGGTTCGACGAATAAGCGCTACAGCGACGAAGGCGGTAGACGTCCACCGACGCCGAGGCGCACGATCAAACCTCGCTTCTCAATAGCAAGATGTCGATCTCGTCGAAATGAGACATCGCAATCAGGCGCTGTAGGGCCTCACGGGTTATTGGAACACTGACCTCTCCCCCTTGCGACGCCGGCGACCGGGATCGATGCCCACCATCCCGGCGACGTCCAAGTACCGCGGTAATGCGCATTATGTGCTGCATTAGGTCGGTGCCATGTTCCCCGCACGAATGATGGCGACTTTCGCCCTTCCCATCATGCCTCTGAGAACGTGGCGGAAACCGATCCCAGAGGCTCGATCTCCGCTTCGACATGAACGCCGGGCCTGACCGCGGCCATGGGTCCAAGCGCTCCCGAAAGAACGATCTGGCCAGCGCGAAGTGGCTGCCCGTACGCAGCAGCTGTCCTGGCCAACCACATCAATGCAAGGATCGGGTCACCCAGACAGGCCGCCCCAGAGCCCGCTGATACCGGAACGCCATCGGCCGACATTCGCATGACGACGTCCCGGGGCTCGAATTCGTCGATTTCGAGCCGGTTCTCCCCCAGAACGAACAGCCCGCTGGAGGCGTTGTCCGCCACGGTGTCAGCGATACTCAGGTCCCAATTCGCTATGCGGCTGTCCACGATCTCCAGTGCCGCAACGGCGTAGCGAATCGATCTTCGAATTTGATCTTCGCTTGACACGTCTCTGTCGATATCTTCCGCGAGTACGAAGGCGACTTCGGCTTCGACTTTGGGCTGCAACAACTTTCGATAAGGAACGAGCGTCTCGCCGGATGCGTCCATGTCCGCAAATAGGACACCGAAATCCGGTTGGTCGACGCCGAGTTGTTGCTGCACTGAAGGAGCGGTCAGGCCGATCTTTCGACCGATTACCACTCCTCCCGCCGCCACCCGGCGAGCGTTGAGCTCCTGCTGAACCGCATACGCCGAATCAATGTCCTCCGCGCCGATCAGCGTGCGCACCGGTAGTGCTGGTTGCCCTGTCACGAAAGCGGTTTGGATACGGTCTGCGGCAGCTCGGATGATGCTGATATCGCGAACTGTGGTTGTCATATGTGACCTTCCCTTTTTGGCGGCAACGTCATCGACGTTCTGGACAGGGTTGATGGGGTTCGCGCAAGTGTTGCCAGGCAAGCCCTTCTTACTGCCGAGGGCTTTTCGCATGCCGGTCGACGTCGGCCACCCCGGCAATGGACTTGAGTCGAAGATGGGAGGAGATATCGAGCGAGCCGCCGACTCCGCTGTCTTTGTATCCCTCGGCTGGGTCGGAGACACCGTGGCTCCGCGCGTTAATCGAGATGCGCCCGGTATGCATATTGCGCGCCAACGCCGTCGCACGCTCGACGTCACGACTGAACACCGCACCGCCAAGCCCATATGACGAATCATTGGCCATTCGTGTCGCGTCCTCATCTCCGTCATGAGGAACCACGACCAGCACGGGCCCGAATATCTCTTCGCGGAACACGCGCATCGTACGGTCGACGTCGACGATCACCGTGGGCTCGACATAGAAGCCGGTCGCAATGGACGGACGGCCACCTCCGAGGGTCACCCGAGCTCCTTCTGCACGAGCCGAGTCGATGTAGTCCTCGACACGTGCACGCTGCGCCGCGCTGACAAGCGGACCGAAGACTGTCCCTGGATCCAGCGGGTCACCCACCTGAGCACTGGCCAAGCCTGATGTGACGACCTCGAGTACATCGCTGAAGCGTGCGCGAGGCGCAATGACACGCGTGCACGAGTAGCAGACCTGCCCCGCATTCGGCAGGCAGGTGGTGACCAAGTTGTCGGAGAAGAGCTCGAGGTCCGCATCGTCGAGCAACACGGCCGCCGACTTCCCACCCAGCTCCGCTACGACCGGCTTTAACAAATGCCCTGCACGCGAGGCGATTACGCGACCGGCATCCGTGGAACCCGTGAAGGACACCATGTCTATGTTCGGATCGTCAACCACCGCGGACCCTGTCGTGCGGCCACCGGTGACGACGTTGATCACACCGGGAGGGAATCCGACTGCCGCAGCGAGCTCCCCGATGAGCAATGAGTCCAAAGGTGTTTCCTGCGCAGGTTTCACGACGACCGTGCACCCTGCGGCGAGAGCCGGAGCCAGCTTGTGGGCTAATAGTGACTGGGGCGCATTCCACGGGATGATGATCCCGACGACGCCCACCGGTTCACGTCTGACGATGTTCTTCCCGTCGGCACTGGCAACTTCGGGCTCGAACGATTCGGCTTCCTCGGCATAGTGACGGTAGAGAGCTATGGGACGAGTGCCATTGGTACGACGTGACCTCGAGATGACGGCTCCATTCTGGGCCGTCACGAGGTGCGCGATCTCCTCCCGTCGTTCATCGAAACGGTCGGCCAGCGCGGCGATCAGGGCTGCACGATCTTTGGATGGCGCTTCGGCCCACCCCCGCAGCGCGGCGTGCGCCGCCACCGCCGCTGACGCTACATCGGCGGGGCTCCCGTCTGGGACGCTCCCGACCCAGTCCTCGGTGGCCGGATCGGTGAGGTCGATGAAGGCATCGGAATTGGACGTCCGCCAGACACCATCGACATAGATATGGCTGTGGCGACTGCCAATCACGCCGATTCTCCGGAAAGTACTGGATTCTTGACCGCAGCGGGCGTGAAAGTCGCAGGGACACTACGGAATCCACGCAACACGTTGTTGAGCTTGCGGATGGGCTCGCCAATCGTGATCGTCTCGACGCGCTCGATCATCGATTCTAATACCGCTTGGAGCTCGATCCGGGCCAACACCTGACCCGCGCAGGCATGAAGACCGGTTCCAAACGTCAGATGACCCGCGGCGTTTCGGTGAATGTCGAATTTGTCTGGCTCCGGATATTGGCGCTCATCGCGATTGCCGCTTCCATAGATGACAGCAACCCGCTCACCCGCGGCGATCTCAATTCCGCTTACCTCGGCGTCCACCGCTGCGACACGGGAGAAGAGCTGCGCAGGTGCTTCGATCCTCAACACCTCATTCACGACGGCGTTGACCCGGTGGGGTAACCCGCGGAGTTCGTGCCACTGCTCAGGATGCGTCCCGAGCAGCCACACCATCGCCGCAAGCGCATTGACGGTCGTGTCCATCCCCGCCGTAAGGTACGCCGAAAGTAGGTGCAGGCAGTACTCCTCGGGGATGATCCCAGCGTCGGCCGCTTCGTATACCGCGGCACCCATGCTGCCCGGCGCCAGTTGGTCCCTCGTTGCGACGGTGCGGATGTACTCGAACTGCTCTGCGATGTCGGCCAGGCCTGCGGAGGTGCGATCACTTGGCGGCCCAAAGGCGTTGAACGCACCGCTGGCCCAGCGCAGCAACTCCGAGCGAGCATCAACGGGGAGGCCGATCAGCTCTCCGACGACCTCTACGGGAAAGACCTGACTGAAGTCGGTCACCGCATCGAAGGAGCCTCTTCTGGTCATCTCGTCGACAAGCGATTGAGCTCTGGGCCGAATGATCTTCTCCACATTGCGAATTGAGCGAGGCCCCAAACGATCCTGGAGAACACCGCGCAGCATCTCGTGGCGTGGCGGGTCGGACGCGATGACGCTATGTCTACGGACCTCGTTGAACTGATTGTTGAAGCCGACACCTTTGCCGGATATGAATCGCGTGTGGTCAATGAGGACTGCCCGCACGTCGGCATACCGCGCCACCGCGAGCACGCCATTAGCGGTCAGGCGGACGACCGGCCCCAGCTCACGCATGCGGGCGTACGTGGGAAACGGATCACGCAACACCTCGTCGGAGAAGATATCGACGTCGAACTCTGGGATCGTGCTCACCGACTCTCGGCTCCTTCTGTTGTATTGGGTTGCCCCCCGCTTGCCGTGCGAGACCTATCCATGTCGCCCGTCCCCTCATCAGAAGCGGACGTCGGCTACGGCGGATCCGGTGCCGGCGAGATCTTTACTGGCCAAATGCCGGTCCAGCCGGGGATACACCCTGCGCGCGTTACCCTCCACCACTGCGTGGTGTTCTCTCTCACTCAAATCGAGTTCGTTGATGTAGACCAGCGTGTCGTCCCATGCGACACCGGTGTCCGGGTCAACTCCGCGAACCGCGCCGAGCATTTCGGACGCGAAGAGCAGGTTCGCCGGACCGATCACCCGGTGCAGCAGATCGATTCCAGCCTGGTGATAGACGCAAGTGTCGAAGTACACATTTTCGAGGAGTTCGCTTGGGTCTGGTCTGCCCAGCCGAGCCGCCAAGCCGCGGTAACGGCCCCAGTGGTACGGGACGGCGCCACCTCCGTGCGGGATCACAAAGGTCAGCTTCGGAAATCGCTGGAACAAGTCCGACTGCACGAACTGCATGAAAACGCTCGTGTCAGCGTTGAGGTAGTGCGCGCCGAGCGTGTGGAAGTTTGGATTACACGAGATCGAAACATGCACCATCGCAGGCACTTCCAACTCGATCATGGCCTCGTACAGCGGGTACCAGTATTCGTCCGTCATCGGGGGCGACGTCCAGTACCCGGCCGTCGGGTCCGGGTTGACGTTGCACCCGACGAAACCGAGTTCATCCACGCAACGTCGTAGCTCGTCGACCACCGGACGCAGGTCTCCACAAGGTGTCTGTGGCAACTGAGCCACTGGCGCGAAAGCGTCGGGATAAAGTTGCGCCACACGGTGGACCAGGTCGTTGGACGCACGGGCCCACGCGGTGGCGGTGGCCTGGTCCGCTATGTGGTGCTCCATCCCGGAAGCTTTCGGCGAGAACAGCATCAGATCACCACCTCGCTCGCGAAGCACGCGCAGCTGATTGTTCTCGACGCTCTCTCGGAGCTCGTCTTCACCGATCCTCGGCGCTGCCGGTGCCGGCACGCTGGGATTTTCCAACGCCGCGAGCTGTTGGTCACGAAACGCCTGATGCGCCGGCGGTGCCGTGGTGTAGTGACCGTGGATGTCAATGATCACCGCACGGCGTCCTCGTAGTCGACATAGCGCAACCCCGCGCAGGCAAGGTCGGCACGCATGTTGTTGACGTCGAGGCTGAGTTCACCGTGCATGTAACGCTTTCGGTTCTCAGCTTCCTTGGTCTCGCGCAGCTTGGATGCCGCTGCGACGGCAGCGGCCTCTGTGCGGGGGACGACGACGACACCGTCGTCGTCGCCGACCACGACGTCACCCGGTTCGACCCATGCGCCGGCGCACGTGATCCCAATATTGACCGAACCAAGGCGTTTTTTAACCGTCCCCTGTGCTGAGACACATTTTGACCAGACCGGGAACTTCATGGCGGCGAGTTCAGCGACGTCCCGGCATCCGGCGTCGATCATCAGACCACCGACACCCCGGGCCGCGAGTGCCGTGGCCAGCAGTTCACCGAAATACCCATACTCCGAGGGCTCTTCGGGAGCGATCACCAAGACATCGCCTGCCTGACACTGCTCCACCGCCACATGGACCATCCAGTTGTCATCTGACGGGACACTGACAGTCACCGCCGATCCGCAGACCCGTGCACCGGTGTAGATCGGCCTCATGTACGCAGCGAGCAGCCCGGTGCGGCCCTGTGCTTCATGAATGGTCGCAACTCCGAACTGGGCGAGTTCATCCCGCACCGCGGGATGGGCGCGAGGCGGATTGCGGATGACGACAGACACCGTCAAGACTCCCTTCCCAGCCAAGGCATCAGCGAAATGTGGATCACGTCGGCGTCCTCTGTGTCACCAGCCAGCGCTCGGATAGCCCTGTCGACCTGATCGAGCGGGAATTTGTGCGTCGACAGCCGCTCCAGCGGAAACCTGTGCGACGCAAGCTGTTTGAGTGCAAGTTCACACGCGCGGTAACTATGGCCGCGTGCGCTTCTGATCGTGATGGCCTTCTCCGTGAGCTTTTTCACCGGGAAATCAGGGAACGCGGCAAGTTCCCCCTGGATGAGCATTGTGCCCTCACGGCGTTTCAAGGCGTCGATACCGAGCAACACCGGTTCCACACCAGCCCGCGAGGTGCAGTCGAGCACGAAGTCGACGCCGCGCCCGTTGGTCAGATCCATGATCCGGTCGTAGGGAGCTTCTGCGTCGATGTCGATGACCTCGTCTGCACCGAGCTCCAACGCGAGGTCCAGGCGAGCTTTGTCCCGAGAAGCGCCCGTAACGATGATTTGGGACGCGCCGGCTTGCTTGCAAGCCACGACTTGCGACAGTCCCTGCTGGCCCGGCCCTTGAATCAGAACAGTGTCGGCGTAACCGACACCCGCGGCGATCAGTGCCCACTCGATGCCGTTCGACAAGGGAGTAACGAGACCGGCCAGTTCAGCATCGACACTTTCGGGCACCTTGTGTACCACGGCATTCCACGGCAAGTACATGTATTCGGAGAAGCCACCCCACAGCGTTCCGGCGTTGTTGGCTGAGGTGTAACCGTATCTGCGCGCATCGGCGTTCGTTCGCCAGTCCGTTGCCTCGCAGTGGCGGTACTCGCCGATTCGGCACCATTCGCACTGATAGCAACCAACGTAATGCTCGACGAAGATTCGGTCGCCTTCGCCCACACCGTGCAACCGCGTGAACTTCTTTCCCACCGCGGCGATGATGCCGACGTTCTCGTGGCCCATAATCACCGGCTCGTCGAACGGCGGTTTGGAATACATCTTGACATCCGTGCCGCATATCCCCGCGACCTCGACCTTCAGCAGCGCGGAATCATCGGACAGTTCCGGCCGGGGCAACTCCCGCAACTCTGTGGTGTTCGGCGCCGTACGTACAGCAGCCAGAACGCGCTCGACCAACTCATCCTCGCAATCACCTTATGGCACGATGGTCATGCCAATTTACCATCTGCAGCGTCGGCCGCCCTTGCCGGTAACTGCCCGTTTTCCAAGGCGTTGCCACGCCGCCTGTCCTTCGACCCTCGGGAATGATCGTTTCGGCAACACACTCCGCGACACGATCCGGATACGGTGCCTCAGCATCAGCGCGATGTGCTCAAACCCGGCGCCTAAGACTGCCGCGCGCGCCGCAGGGCGATCCGCAAATCGCCTGTTCTGCCGCGGTGATGCTTCCGAATAATGGCATGACTTGCTACTGTCCACAGCGACCGTGACACAATGGTCATGCCAATTTACCAATTTGCTATCCAAGCCGCCAGTGCCCGGAGACTGATGCCCGAAAACCGCCGCGTGCTGACCACGCTGACGCGCTCTCAAGGAGCCAACCAAGCCGTCAAGGACGGCTCGGTAGCTCCTGCAGGATTTCAGCTGAAGTTCGAGGAAATACCCGTGTTGGTCAAGGGGTTCCGCCGAATGGTTCGGCACCTGGAGTTCGACGTCAGCGAGATGGCGCTCACGACCTACCTGACCGCACGTGAACACGGTGTCGCCTTCACCGCCTTACCAGTCTTTCTCGTGCGGGGGTTTCACCACGGGGCCATCCTGTACAACCGGGACTCGACGATCCGACACCCGAAAGACCTCGAAGGCCGGCGGGTCGGCGTCAACCGCGGGTATACCGTCACCACCGGTGTGTGGGCGCGCGGCATTCTCGCCTCGGAATACGACGTCGACCTCGACCGAGTGACTTGGCTGCTTTCCGGCGACGAACACGTGGAGTCGTACGTCCCTCCGTCCAACGTGGTCTCCGCCGGCCCCAGCGCAGACATGGCCGATATGTTGATCGCAGGCGAAATCGATGCGGTCATCGGCGTCGACGTCGACCATCCTGATATCGCGCCGTTGATCGCCGACCCCCACGGTGCCGCAATCACCGCCCTGCGTGATCGTTCGTTTTACCCCATCAATCACCTCATAGTCCTCAAGGACGAGGTGCTGCAGCGCTACCCGGACGCTGCGGCTGCAGTGTACGCAGCATTCAGTAAAGCTAAGGAGCGCTATGTCGCTCGGCTCGCCGACGGACAGGTGACCAGCCCAACCGATCGGATGTACGCCGAGGTGATGAAGACGACGGGCGCAGACCCGCTGCCCTATGGTGTCGAGCTCAACCGGCCAATGCTCGAGCAATTGTTGGACTTCGCACTGGCGCAACACATTTTGAGCCGACCGATCAAGATCGATGACGTATTCGTCTAGCTTCCGCGGGTGCGGGACGGATCAGTTCGCGAAGCGAAACCGAGACATCGCGGGCATCCTGGGCCCGGATTGTGGATCCTTGGGTGAGCACCTTTTGTACTGCCATGTAGTCACCTGGCGCGTTGACGGAGTCAACCGCCATCAAAGCGTCGTCGTGGTAATAGAGCACGGAGAATGACTCACGTTCGGGAGCGCCGCGAACCAAGTAATAGTCGTGTCCCCTCGACAGGCCGGCGATACGAAGCTTGAGATCGAACTGTTCGGACCAGAACCGCGGCACCGGCAGGTCTGACTCCACCCTGCCCGTCAATGTCGCGGCAGCCGCTTTGGCCTGAATTATGGCGTTTTGAACCGACTCCAAGCGCACTTTGCCGCTGCCGGTACGCCAATCGGGTTGAACAGTGCAATCGCCCGCCGCTACGACGTTCGGATTGCTGGTACGTGCGAAGCGGTCGACGACAATGCCACCGTCACAAACAAGATCCAGTTGGTCCGCCAGTTCGGTCCGTGGCACGACTCCGATACCGATAATTACAAGATCTGCGGGAAGGCTGCTGCCGTCTGATAATTCCACCGACTGCACGCGCGCATCCTGCCCGGTCAACGACATTACTTCCGCGTTCAGACGTATGGTGACGCCGCGGCGCGCGTGCGCATCGAGGTAGAAGTCGGAGACCACGGGTGCCACGGCTCGCCCCATCAACCGATCGGCAGCCTCAACAACGGTCACCGTTTTACCTTGGGCACGCGCAACCGCCGCGGCTTCGAGTCCGATGAACCCGCCGCCGACCACGACGACGGATTCTGCTTCGCCCTGGAGCTGTCGCAGCTTCGCGGCGTCATTCGCTGTCCGGAGATAGATCACCCCATCGAGATCGGCGCCCGGCACGGCCAGTCGTCGCGGACTGGCGCCAACAGTCAACGCCAACTTGTCGAACCACAGCGTTTCTCCTGACGCCGTAAGGGCGACTCCTGACGGCCCCTCGCCCTCGAGTTCAAGCCAATTGACAAGCTCACCCGTGAGTACCGAAATGTCCTGGTCGGCCAGATACTTCGGGGCACGGAGTAGTAGCTGTTGGAAGCCGATGCCGCCTTGCAAGTAGGACTTCGACAATGGGGGCCGTTGGTACGGCGCGTGCGGCTCCTCGCCCACTAGTGTTATTGGTCCGCCTTCTCCTGCTTCACGAAGCGAAAGGGCCAGTTGCATTCCTGCTTGACTGGCACCGACGATCAACGTCCCTGCGCTCACCCTCACTGCTCCTCAGGGATGTGAACGATCAGGCCGTCGAGCGACTCGATCATCGTGATCTGACAAGACAATCGGCTGGACTCACGCCGCTCGGCGGCAGCACCGAGTTCGAGCACGTCCTCTTCCATTTCCTCAGGCCCACCAACGTACACAGCGAACTCTTCGTCGACATAGATGTGGCAGGTGGCACAGCTGCAGTTTCCGCCACACTCGCCGACGATGCCGGGGACGCCGCTGCGTACTGCGGCGGCCATGACCGACTCGCCGGGATGCGCGTCCACCACGCGCTGCACACCGTCCAAAGCGATGAAGACAACCTTCGGCATCTAATGCTCCAGTCAAAAGATTAAGGACTGACCATAATACCTTGCGGTTGGCACCTACGGGGTACGGGACGGAAAAGGATGCCCATCGACGCGAACGGCTGTGAATCGCACGCAATCGTGGCGAGCTGCCACAGGGATTTCCGCCGCTGCTCGCGGCGGATCGACTGATGACACGGGTTCTGCCCTATTAGAATTCCGCTATAGCAGTGGAATGGCGGACCAGCCAGTCACATTAGTTGTGGCACATGGGAATCGACTGCGAATGATTCGTACGATCGTGGAACAGATGATGCCCGCGCAGGTACGTGCCCTGGACATACCGACCGGAGCGGCGCTGCGTCATGACACAGGCGATAAGCTAGTGCCACTGTTACGAGGAGGCGTCTACCTCTAAGCCCCCCGCCACGCCGGCGCTCAAGTGGCGGATGGCCGCCATACTGCCGGGGCGATCTTGGCCTTATCATTGGTCCATGCCTGCATCCGAGAGTCCCGCGACGACCCCACCGCCGGCTGATTCGATGTTCAGCCCGGTCAGTCCGGGCCGGGCCTCGGCGATGATTGTCGACCAGATACGTGTGTTGATTCGGGAAGGTCAGCTGCGGCCGGGCGACCGCCTGCCTGCCGAACGTGAACTTGGTGACAAGCTCGGGGTGAGCCGGGTTACGGTGCGCGAAGCACTGCGCGGCCTCGAGGCGAACGGCATGGTGCGCATCAAGGTCGGCGCCCACGGCGGCGCGTTTGTGACGGCGCCAACGAGCCAGCGTATTGGTGAAGGCATCGAGGATCTGCTCAGCTTGTCGGGCCTGACCGACAAAGATGTGACCGAAGCGCGGCAGGTTTTCGAGATCGGAATCATCCCGCTCGTGTGCGAGCGTGCGACTGAACAGGACATCGACGAACTGACAGAGATCTGCAACCGGGGCGACGCGGCTTTGAAAGAGGGTTTCTATCCGATGGAACTGTCAGCGGAGTTCCATACACGCGTCGCCCAGGCCAGCCATAACAAGGCAATCGCGATGCTGGCTGACTCTTTCCACGGACCCACTCTGCTCTCGATGCGCCACGTCCAGCAGTCACACCCGGAGATGGGTATCCGAGGCATTCGGGAGCACCGCCAGTTTGTGGCGGCGATCAAGAAGCGCGATGTTGACAAAGCGACTTCCGTGATGCGTACCCATATCGGCCGAACGGCAAAGCACGTCTCAAAGGGCAACTGAGCCCAGAAAACTCATGACCCGCGCCGGCGCAGTTTCGGCGGTCTGGGCTGCGACCGGAACGTCCCAATACTCGTTGATGGGAAGGCACTCCTGTAGATAACGCGCCGCCGAGGGCGCATGCGATGCATCTTCACCCGGCACGATGAGCGCGGGCACGTCCGATACCAGTAGGTCATCGGGTTCAGGGCCAGGCACGGTGTCACGGTCGAACAACAGAGCCGCCATCGCCGCGACAGTGATCTGGTATTGAAGGCTGCCGAGATCACGGTACTGCGCGGCGAAATCAGGGTCGGAGCGCAACACGCTGACCCACGGACCCAGTCTGGCGTCTGAGGTGAAGTTGCCGTCGGTCGTCGCCGCAAGGTCGGCAACACCGGCCAGCCCCTGCTCCGCGGCGTAGGCAAGGTGGGCGCGGAACCGTTCGAGCTGCTTTCGCCGGTACTGTACGCCGCCGGCCGGCGAATACAGCACCATCCCTCCAACGCGCTCGCGATGAGCGCTCGCGATGCACGCCGCGATCGAGCAACCAACGCAGGCACCCATGATATGCACTCGGCCCAGCCCGAGATGGTCCAACAGGCCGACACCCTGTCTCACGTAATGAGCCCATGAGACACGCTCGACGCGCCCCCCAGACTCACCGGCCTCACGCTTGTCGAACGTGATGCATTGGAACCGCTCCTGCAACTGTGACAGCATCCGCGTTCGACGATAGAGGCCGTGCGTCTCCCACGCGTCCATCGAGGCGGCGAAGCCGCCAGGCGAGAACATCAGCAGCGGCGGCCCCGAACCCGCTACCGCATAACGGGTTTCAATGCCATCGATCTTCGCCGAAGCCACGCTCAACGTCAAAGACCTCCCTTGATCTGGCGAGCAGCCCGCACGTCATCTGCATACGCCGTGATGGCGTCCAGCGCGATCTGGGCGACGTTGGCATAGGTATCTGGTGGGCTGTCGAGACCATCGACGCTGTAACCGATGGCGGCCGTGGCCATCCGGATCCGGCCGTCCAGCCACGGGCCGCCACCGAATCCACCGAGCACCGGGATGGACACCGCCTCGGCCACTGCCGCTCCAACGACGGGTCCCGAATTCGTGAAGTTCAGCAGCACCGCGCCCGCATCAGCGAGACGACGAGCCTCACAAACCATCTCGTCGAGAAATTCGTCTGAAACCGCATCCTTGGCGCTCGGTGTGGCGCTATACCTCGCACCGTATTTGAGAGAAGTCTGCGGTGTGATCCCGAACTGAGCAAACACGGGAATCCCTGCACGCGCCACCGCCGTCACGGCATCTAGATGATCGCATGCCCCGTCTAGCTTCACCATGTCGACGCCGGCTTCCTTGGCGAGACGAATTGCCGCCCGCACAGCACTCTTTCGCCCGTCCTGCAGCGGACCGAACGGGAAATCACAGGACAGCAAGGCGCGCCGGACACCGCGGCGCACTGCCTGACACACCACGACCATCTGATCCATGGTGATTTCAAGCGGACTCGGCTGACCCCACAGGTTGATTCCCACAGTGTCACCAACCGACACCAAGTCGACGCCGGCACGATCGACTATCCGAGCCATCTGGTAGTCCCACGCCACCACACCGACGATCTTCTGCCCTCGCAGTTTCATGTCCTGCAGGTCAGTGAGTTTAACGTTCGTGCCCACGACGGATCCTTTCAGGCTCGCAGCGATGGCAGATCGGAAACGTCTTCTTCGTAAGCGCTGACGACGAGTACGCGCGTGTGAGGCCGCAACACAGCCACGGTCTCACTCGCCGCTGCGCCTTCCCCAACGACGACGCCAGCGGTCATGATCGCGCGAACCGTGCTCGCCGCACTGATGATGTTGCTGCAGCGGCATCCCCACCGGTGGTGGAGACCATGACGACCACATCGGCGTCGGCAAGTTCCTCCGCAAGAGTGGTGACGGCGCCGTCGGTGTCGAGCAGCGAAACCCAACGCCGCTCCCCCGCATGCCCTCTCGGTTCGGCTACCGACAGGAAGCGTGCATGTGCCCGCGACTGAGGTGAAACCCGCTCGATGATCGCTCGTGCACCACCGTCGAGCGCAATGACGCGCACGCCCTTCCGCCCGGCGATCGGACGGTTGATCCGATATCTCATCTCGGCAGCAGATGTCGGCCGCGCACAACTACGACCGAGAATTGGCTGGAGCGGACTGGTCATACCGATGTCTGCCGCACGCCTTCGCGCACCCTGAGATCTTCTCGGCACGACTCGCTGAACGATGCGTCACGCGGGAGGACGACGGCGGCAGACCGAACACGATGATGCTCTGGGTCGACACCTGGTGGAGTCATACCCTTGTCGCGCAACGCTTCAGCCGCCCGCTTCAACTTCTGCCGCGCTTTGATGATGCCACTGTCGGCAGACACCAACCGCTCCTTGGTCCGATCGACGATCGGCCCCATACTCTCCTGCAGCGACGAGTCTTGGATCGCGATACCCCGCACGCCCGAGTACGTGTCTCCACGCTTCTGCGCCGCACGATCCATCAGATAGTCGTTGTCCTTATTCGCCTGCGGTCGGTACGTGCCAGGGATGTTGGCACTGTGCACCCCGTGCCCGACCTTCATCGCCTGAACTTCCTGCGAAGTCAACGGTCTCACGGGGTGATAGTCAAACGAGTACGCCCAACAGTTCTCATCGTCGATGGGAATCCAAAAGTGGCCGTGGACAGGATGATCCCCTCGTGGCGGCACCATCGTGAAGCACGGCATCACCCACGGCGTGATGCGCCAGTAGTAGTTGTCGGCGTCAGCGGTGCGGCGGGCACCAACGAACAAACCACCCTCGGACTCCGCGACCTCGAAGAACGGCTTGAGGTCCGCCATGTTGTACTCGTTAGCCTTGCTGCCTTTGAACAGCGGGTCCGACTTCAGGCCCCCGGAATGCAGGAACGACACATGACTGGAATCGATGCCACCCTCGAAGGCTTGCAGCCAATTGCACTCCTGCCATCGTTTGGACGTGAAGGTCTGATCGGCCGGCACGAGAGCAAATTCGAATTCCGGTAACGGCGGCTGCTTCGCGGGGTCGCCCATGTAGGTCCACAGCACGTCCCCGATCTTGACCAGCGGGTAGGACGTCAGTTTGACGTGCGCACAAAAGGTGGACCCCACAGGTTCGGACGGCACCTCGACGGCTTGTCCCGTGACGTCGTACTTCCAGCCATGGTAGGGACATCGAAGACCGCCCTCTTCGTTGCGGCCAAACCACAGTGAGGCGCCACGGTGCGCGCAGAACTCGTCGATCAGGCCGAAGTTGCCGTGACTGTCACGAAAAGCGATCATTCGCTCGTTCAGCAGCTTCACGCGTACCGGTGGGCAATCATCCTCCGGCAGCTCCTCGGCGAGCAAGGCTGGAATCCAGTACTGGCGGAACAACTCACCCATCGGCGTCCCCGGCCCGGTCCTCGTCAAAAGCTCGTTGATCTCTGCGCGTAGCACCGTTACCTCAGCTAGTTCTCTCCCACCATCCGGCGGTGACGCCCCGATCACACTGTCCTAATTGTAATACCATTAGGCATTCGGGAGCAACCAGACGCCAAGCTCGGCTCGAAATCATGGACGTTGGTCGAGCCTCACGCCGATGGTGCGCGGGTCGTCCCGCGACGGGCCGCCAAAGACGCCCGAACCTGAATTTGCCGTCGGCGGTGTGGGTGAGCGCAGACTTGCGCCGTGGAGGGATCATCGCCGGCGACTCACTTAGTCAAGAGCTCACGGTACGGCGGAGCTTAAACAAATACCCCCCCGCCATCGACGATCAGGACTTGACCGGTGATGAACCCGCTGCCGCCGCTGCACAGAAATCGCACCACGGACGCGACATCCCCGGGTGAAAGCGTCCGCTTGATCGACCGACGGTTGACCGCCTGCGCGACGTAGATGGGATCGTTGAGTTCGTTTGTGGCCTCGTCGTCCACGAGCCCTGGGGCGACTGCGTTGACGGTGATTCCGCGCGCGCCCAGCTCTCGGGCTGCAGCGCGGGTGAGGCCCTCGACCGCAGCCTTGGAGGCGACGTAGTGCGGAAAACCGAGTGTTCCCGTCCGCGCAGTCGTCGAGGACACGTTCACAATGCGACCGCCCCGCGCTGGCACCGCCGGCAAAATGGCTTTCATCGCTTGCCACGTACCCCGCACATTGATGCGTAGAACGTCGTCCCATTCTTGGATGGTCAACTCTTCCAAGGTCTTCTTGGCCCCAAGCGCCCTATACATCGCAGCGCAATTGACCAAGCCGTCTATCTGGCCGAAGCGCTCCACGGTGTCTTTGACGAGTCCAGCCAGGCCGTCTTCGTCGGTGACGTCGAGACGGTGATAGATCACCGTCGGCCGCCAGGGCGGTGGCGCGAGGTCGGCAACCACCACGTTGGCGCCAGCGTCCACGAGATCTGCAACCACTTCATCGCCTATGCCACTAGCGCCGCCGGTTACCACGATGACGGTGCCGGCCACGTCGAACGGGTCCCGGTCAGCCACGGCAGCGGATCAAAGGCGAACGACGGGAGGGGTCGGCATCAGTGAGGTGCGCCGAGCTAGATGCGTGGCGTCCGTTACCGAGGACAACCGCATCTGCGAACAGGGCCCTGTCTTCATTGCCACTCATGCCCTGCCGCGCGCAGGTCGCATATTTCATCAGCTTCTCTGTCTGCGCGGTGTTTTCGAGACGTGCTAGTGGTCGGCCGCGGACATCTGCTCGAGTGCGAAGCGCTGCGACCGGATAGCTGCGCGCGGACTCATCGACATGCTCACGCTCGGAGCTCTCGATCTCATCGCGTAGCAACATGACGATGCCATCATCGTCCAAATCAAACACATCCGGCGCAGCGACAAAGTATCCCTCGCGCCGTTCCTGGTCTGCATGGATCTTGATCACGGGAATCCTGGTTCAAATATCTGACGGGCTGTTTCTGCTAAACAGAGCTTTGTTCTGTAAAATAGCAGTGGATATTACCTGGGTCAATCGACAACGACTGGTCAAACCACGAGCATTCGAGGAGCCATTAAGTCCTTGTGCGCCAATTTGTTCGGCTATATTCGCGCCCTTGCGCCTCTTGGAACAGCTGGGTGGGCGCGAGCGTTTCACTTGTGTTGCGGAGGCGGGACGTTGGAGGCGAGTCAATGGCGTCGGTGACAGCGTACGAGACCAAGGCCGGCCGAAGGTGGCGCGTGCGTTACCGGACACCGGACCGACGGCAGACCGATAAGCGCGGGTTTGCGACTAAGCGAGACGCCCGGGCATTCGCCGCAACTATCGAAGTACGAAAAGCGATGGGCACGTTCGTATCCCCGGCAGCCGGACGTGTGACTGTGGACGAACTTGCGGCAGCGTGGCTGGAAAAAAAGAAGCACTCCGCGGCCTCGTCTCACTACCGCACGCTGGAGTCAGCCTGGCGGACCCATGTTCACCCGGTCTGGGCGACGCGGTCCATCGTCGAGATCACCACGATCGAGGTCGAGGGCTGGGTCACCGCGATGGCACGTCGAGGACATGGGACGACCACAGTGCGTCGCGCGCACGCCGTGCTGTCAGGAATTTTGAGCGATGCGGTGAAGTCCCACCGGCTGGCCGTCAATCCAGCTCGCGGTGTGGAGAACCTGCCGCGCCGGGTCGCGCGCCGACACCGCTACCTGACTGCGTCTGAGGTTCACGCCTTGGCTGTCGAGGCGGGAGAGCACCGAGTGTTGGTGCTGCTGTTGGCGTTTTGTGGTCTGCGATGGGGGGAGGCCATTGCACTACGGGTCGGCGACGTGGAATTCCTTCGGCACCGAATCCTGGTCTCGACCAATGCGGTGCAACTAGGAGGGGGCCATCAGATTGGGCCCACAAAGGAACGCCGTTCGCGAACGGTGCCAATTCCGCAATTCGTTCTCGACGAGCTCTCACGCCTTTGCGTGGGCAAGGCACGCGACGCCCTGATCTTCCCGGGCCCTAATTGCGGCTACCTCCCCCGTCCGCGCTCCTCTACTGGGTGGTTCGCCGCGGCGTTGCGACGAGCCGGGTTGCCGTCGATCACTCCGCACGATTTGCGACACACCTGTGCTTCGTTGGCGGTATCGGCCGGAGCCAACGTGCTCGCGCTACAGCGCATGCTTGGGCACCGCAGCGCAAAAGTGACACTCGATGTATATGCCGACTTGTTCGATTCCGATCTCGACGATGTGGCGTCGAACTTGGACGACGCATACGCGCAGAAAAATGTGGGCACGACGTGGGCAGGAAGCGCGGGAATCAGTACGAGCTTTCACGCAAAAAGCCGGTTGATCAGCGAAGACGCCGACGACATACCGCCCTCGGTGGAGGTAGGGTAACCCTCCGACCGATAAAGCACCTGCACATATGTGCTGCCGTCCTTGCGTGTGCCGGGCCTTAGAGACGCGATGCCGCCGGCGTAACCGCAACATGTTGATGAAATGTTGATGGGGAACAGAAAACAGGCCAGGGATTTTGTCCCTGACCTGCTGTTACTTCGGTGGAGCTGCCGGGAATCGAACCCGGGTCCTACGGCATTCCCTCGAGGCTTCTCCGTGCGCAGTTCGCTATGCCTCTACTCGGATCTCCTGATCACGCGAACAAGTCAGGATGACGATCCCAGTCGCTGTTTGATGTCCCCACGGATTCCGCGACCGAACCCGTGGGTGGGTCCCTCTAGCTGATGCCAGGGTCCGGGCCGAGGGCGCTCCCGGTCTGACAGACTCACAGTCGCTTAAGCAGCGAGTGCGAAGTCGCGCTGATTGGAATCGGCGCTTAATTGGTTGCAACGACGCTTACGGTGGTCTCTTGCCTGCACCGGCACGCTTCCCTTGATTCGATGCGCGAAGTCGAAACCGTTCAGCCCCTCGCACCCCTGCCGACTTTCAGCAGGACATTTCATTCTACCTTTGAGCACAACACCCGCCAGCGAATAAATAGTCCCAGCTAGATCACGTAGTTCAAGTGCTCGACGACACGCCTGCCCACGGCCTCGTCACCGCCGTACTCGATCGCATCCGCGTGCTCGGCCAGCGGCACTCGCCCGCCGGCCAGGCGGGTGAACAGCAGGCCGTCGAGCTGGATCGTCGTCGTCGGATCGTCGTCACCGAAGTCATCGACCACCTTGGCCCTGCCGTCGACCGCCAAATTGATCGTGCGGCCCAGCGGTCCCGTCAGCTCCAACGAGACCCGCGACCCGTCGGGGGCGCCGGCCAGCTTGCCGACCACGAAGCCCATGCTGGTCGCCATCTCATCCAGCGCGAGGTCGCCCGCGGGCCCGACAAGCTCCCCCGTACTCGCAGGCGCGCCGATGGCGTCGCGGATGTCGTGTTCGTGCATCCAGCAGTCGAACGTGCGCACCCGCATGAACCGCCCGTAACTGTCCGGCCCGGCCGGGGTGAAACCGACCTCGTTCCACTGGGTATTCGACAGATCCGACAACGCCTGACGCCGCTGCGCCGTCGTCGAACGGAACGTCTCGAGCAATTCCGCCCCACTGAGGTCGCGCAGCGAGCACACCCAACGCTCGTTCATTACGCCGATGTCGTTGCGCACATGATCGAGCGTCGAGACGTCGATGTCGACCACCGGGGTGTCGGCGCCCTGCAGCATCGACTCGACACCGATGACGTGGGCGATCACGTCGTGCACATTCCAACCGGGTAGCGGCGTCACCGTCTGCCACTGGCTGTCGTCGAGGTCGGCGACCAGCGCGTCGAGGTCCCTCCACACCTCGAAGAGGCCGGCGAGGACGGCCGGCTTGTCGAGCACGGTCACGGGGCGCGAGGGGCTGCTCACGGAGCCGACGCTAGCCCTCGTGGCCCACGAGCGTCCGCGAAATGCTCGGCGCCGTCAGACGGCGGTGCCATCGGCCACCCACGGCACCTTGTCCGCGGTCGAGCCGTCGAGCACGATCGACGCGACCCGGTCCCGATGCTCCTCGGCGCTACCCAGCAGCACCGCATTTGTGGTGGCGCGCTTGTAGTAGAGGTGCGCCTGATGCTCCCAGGTGAACCCGATGCCGCCGTGCACCTGGATGGTGTCGGTGGCGACGTGACTGAGGGCCGCCGAGCAGACCGCTTGCGCGATGCTCGTCGACAATTCCGCGTCGTCAGATCCGTCGCTCAGCGCCCAGATCGCGTGGTAGGCCGTCGATCTGGCGTGCTCGACGTCGACGAGCAAATTCGCGAGGCGGTGCTTCACGCCCTGGAACGACCCGATCGGCCGACCGAACTGCAGGCGCGTTTTCGCGTACTCGACCGACAGGTCGAGCAGATGCTGCGCGGCGCCGACCTGTTCGATCGCCAGCAGCGCCGCGCCGACCTGCAGTGCGTGGTCGAGGACTCGCTGAGCCGCGTCGGGCCCGGCGATCAGCGTGGCCGGTGCGTTGGCGAAGGTGACGTTGGCCGCCGAGCGCGTGAGGTCGAGTGTCGCCAGCGGGGTGCGGTCCACTCCGTCTGCCGTGGCGTCGACGGCGTACAGCGCGACCCCGTCGGGTCCGCGCGCGGCCACCAATAGCGCGTCGGCGAAACCGCCGTCGACGACCTGATTGACCGTGCCCGACACCGCGTCGCCCGCTGCGGTCACCGAAACTGCCTCAGGGTCGAAGACGCCCACACGATCCACGACCGCGACCGCGGCGGTACGGCGTCCCTCGACGAGGTCGCCGAGCAGCTCGTCGCGCGCGGCTCCGGACTCCGCCGCGACCAATGCCGGGATCGCGAGGTAGACAGTGCCGAAGAACGGGCCGCACGCCAGTCGCGCGCCGAGCTCCTCGATAGCCACCGCCTGATCGACGAGCGTGCCGCCGACTCCCCCGTCGGCTTCGGGAACCGACAGGCCGAGGACCCCAAGCTCGCCGCCGAGCCGCGCCCACACCTTCGGGTCGAACGGCGGGTCGGACTCCATCAGCGTTCGGATCTTGTCCTCGGCGAAGTGGTCGCCGCTGAACTTGCGCACCGCATCGCGCAGCTGATTCTGCTCGTCGGTGAACTTGTACTCGCGTTGGACGTCGGGCTGATCCGCAAGCTTCTCAACCACGCGGAATCTCCTTCCAGGGCATGCCGGCGTCGGCACGCATGTCGCCGGGCAGTCCGAGAATGCGCTCGCCGAGGATGTTGCGCATGACCTCCGACGTGCCGCCCTCGATGGTGTTCGCACGGGCGCGCAGATACTTCTGCTGGATCGGCCCCTGCCAGTCCCGTTCGCCAGTGGGCGTGCCCCCGTGGTAGCCGCGATACAGAAGTCCTTCTGGCCCAAGGAAATCCATGCACCACTCGTAGATGTGCTGGTTCAGCTCGGCGCCGACCAGTTTGCCGATCGACCCCTCCGGACCCGGACCGCCGACCGTGGCGGCGGCGCGCGAGCGCTCCGAGGTGAGCCGCTGCGCCTCCGAGCGCAACCACAGCTGCGTGAGCCGATCCCGCAACACCGGTGTGTGACGCTCGGGGCGCGACGCCCACAGCGCGGTGGCGTCGGAGATGGTGCCCGCGCCGCGCCGGCTGCCGCTGCCGCCCAACGCGGTGCGCTCGTTCATCAGCGTCGTCATCGCGACGTTCCAGCCGTTGCCCACCTCGCCGAGGCGATGCTTGTCCGGGATGCGCGCGTCGGTGAAGTAGACCTCGTTGAACTCGGCCTGCCCCGTGATCTGACGCAGCGGACGCGTCTCAACACCCGCGCCGTGCATGTCGATGACGAAGTAGGTCAACCCCTTGTGCTTGGGCACATCGGGGTTGGTGCGGGCCAGCAGCAGACCCCAGCGGGCGCGATGGGCCAGGCTCGTCCACACCTTCTGGCCGTTGATCACCCATTCCTCGCCGTCGGGCACAGCGGACGTGGCCAGACCCGCCAGGTCAGATCCGGCGCCGGGCTCGGAGAACAGCTGACACCACAGGTCCTCGGTGGTGGCCAGCGGACGCAGCCATTGACGCTTCACCTCCTCGGTCTGCGCGTGCTCGCGGATCGTCGGCGCGGCCATGCCGTAGCCCATCGGGTTGAGCCCGAGCGGCACCGGTCCGCCGGCGCCCTGCAGGATGCGGTCGGCGACGGCCTGCAGACCGCGGGACACCCCGAGCCCGCCGAGGCCTTCGGGAAAGTGAACCCACGACAAGCCGGCGTCGTAGCAGGCGCCCAGATACTCCTGGACCGGAGCCGTTTTGGGATCGTGGTCGGTGACCACACCCCGTGCCAGATCGGCGACCTTTTCGGCATCAGCGTCGTTGCTCATAACCAGTCACGATAGGAACTCGACACCCGTCGAGTTTCACCGGCCCCCGATAGTGCCGCCGGGAGGGTTCTGGGCCGTTGCCAGCCAAACGATCGTTTAGTATTCGTTATTAAGGTTTGTCTCAGTTGTCACACGGGTAACAGGAGTAACAAGGGAGGCGTGGCTCGCCACACTCCATAACAAAGAAAGAGTGGAATGGATTATCCGAATGCACACTGTCCTGTACTGCAGCCCCAATGGCCTCGTATATGAAACCCGCGCCTATACCAAGGCCGATATCGACCAGCTCGTTCAGACTCAGGGTTTGCACTGCTTGAGCAGTGCGGATCGACAGTTCGATTTCTGGTTCTCCGCGTCCCCGCGCAAGTGCCAACGCCAAACCAACACCATCGCCACCGAACTACTGATGGCGACGACGAACTTCTCCGCCAGAACCGTTCCGCTGCTGCGTGGCTGCGTGGTCATCGCCACCCATGACTCAGACGGCGACCTCGACGGGCTCAGCTGGCAACAACTCGACCTGCTGGCCGCGAAGAACCGCGCGATCACCAATCGTCAGGCGCGCGTTCTCGCCCGCCGCATCGCGCGGGATGCGCGCAAGCAGCGTCCTGAGGCCGACCGCATCGCGGCCCGCCCCGCTCCCGCCGCACCTGCCCAACTCGCGTCCACTCAATAGCCGCTACGAGCCGGACGACTTCGGACTCGATGCGGACGAGCTACGCGAACGCTTCGCCTTCCTCCCGCAGTTGTGACCTGGCGGTGGGTGCCCGGAATTCACGCCGGACGTCTCTGGTTGCCGTTACCGAGCACAGGGAGGAAGACGATGACTGGAACAGAGGTGTCAGGCCACGACGAGGCTGAGGCTCTCAAGTCGGTGGTCAGGCGCAACACGGAGCAGGTGCAGGGTCAAGGCGATTTCGCTCTGTTCGAGGAGTTGTTCGCCGACGACTTCGTCGATCACACTCCCCAACCCGGTACCACGCCTGACAAAGCGGGTGTATTGGTCCTGTACAAGCGGTTACGCGGCGCATTCCCCGATTTCAGACCCGAGATCCATTGGCAAACAGTCGATGCCGGAATCGTCACCACGTTCAAGACGTACCACGGAACCCATCTCGGTGAGTTTCTCGGCATCGCCGCGACCGGCAGGGTCATTCAATTCGAAACGGTCGATGCGATGCGAGTTCGCGATGGACGAATCACCGACCATTGGGGTGTAGCCAACCTCTACTCCGTCTTGCAGCAACTCGGCCAGCTTCCGAACCCCTGACCCGTCACTGCGGAGGCGGGGCAAATCCCGACTGCGCCACCGAAACGGATGTGCTGCTGCCGATCTCGCCGTCCTCGTCGAAAAGGATGGCGGATCCAGTCGCGATTCCGTCCTGTGTGGAATGACTGTGCGACGCCATACCGATATGCACACCCTCCGCGAGCCGGCTCAGCGTCAGCGTGTAGTCGGCGTTGATGAACTTCAGACCCTCTGAACTCCAATTCACCAGGGACGCCGTCACATCCGCCGCCATGGCTGCACGCGTGAAGGGTGTCAGCGGCGTGTCGTCGAGCAACGGCTGCGTCAACCGCAGCCATGTGTACTTCTGACCGCCGTCGCCCGGCCAGTCTTCGTCCGGATTTTGAATCGACAGTCCCCAGCCATAGGTGCGGACGAACAACGGATTCTCGTGTGGCTGCGCATCCGCTGGAAATGACGGCATTTCGACATGGGGTGACCAGATGGTCCCGCTCGGCTGGTCGCCACGACGCAGGAAAAGACCCGTCGCCTGGCCGACGATCTTGCCCTCCTGGCGAACGACGGCCTCCACCAGACGTAACCGCTTTCCGCCGCGAATCTCGCGGGTGTGCACCTCCACGGGTTCAATGGCGGCCGGTCTCGGCAGGTCGACGGTGAGCCGGGCTGGCAAAAAGTCCGGATCGTCAACGAATTTCTCGACCGCCCAGCCCAACAGTCCGCCGACCACGTGTCCGCTGATCAGTGCGCCCCAGCCACCCCTGGCGAAGGCACGAGGGTGGAAGGTGTCGTCACGACGCTCGAAATACGCGGTGCCCGGCGTGCTCGTCGACTCGGCCAACGGGCTGCTCCTACAATTCGGCAATCTAACTAAATCGCCACCAGTATCACCTAGAGCAGCAGCGCCCTGGCGAACCGCTCCCCGATCAGTCGATGCGTCGCCGCGTCGGGATGCAGGTTGTCGGGCAACGGATGCGCGTCGGCATCTGCCGGACCGTAGAGGGCCAGACCGTCGAGGTAGCTGATCGCAGGGTCGTCGACCTGCCTGCGCGCGACGATCGCGGCCAACTGATCGCGAATGTACGTGAGCGTCAGCCTCCCCAGCCCGCCTGGCCGATCAGCCTGCGCCGGATCACCCGTCGCGACGAAGCGGACCTCGCCGCGGGCCAGCGCGGCGACGTCGAAAGCGCCTGGCCCCGGGGTGGTTTCGTGGATCGGGCAGTACAGGGGGCCGACAACGATCAGCGGCGTATCGGAATGTCCGTCGCGGATGGTGTCCAGGAAACCGTGCACAGCGGGACCGAAGGCACGCTGGGACATCAGATCCGCGTTCACGAGGTTGATGCCCAGCTTGACGCTCACGATGTCGGCGGGCTGGTCCCGGATGGCACGGGCGACGAACGGATCGAGCAGCGCGCTTCCGGAGAATCCCAGGTTGACCAGATCCACACCCGCCGACCCGGCAGCGAGCGCAGGCCACGTCGTCGTCGGACTCGAGGCGTTCGACCCCTGGCTGATCGAACTGCCGTGGTGTACCCAGCGCCTTCGCTCCTCCGGTAGCGCGCCGATCGGGGCGTCGGCGCGCAGCGCCACCAGCTCGATGCGCTCGTAGTGCGGCAGCCAGATCTCGACGTCGTTGTCTCCGGCGGGCAGGTCGAATCGGACTGTTGCGACGGGGCCCGGGTCCACCCGGGTGTCCCCGGTGGCCGGGTCGACGCGCACCACGTCGCCACCGCTGGTCGCCGCCTGCCGGGCCAAGCGGCCATTGACGACGAGATCGACTGTGCCGTCGGGTCGTTCCGGTACGCCGACCAGCACCACGCGCGTACGGATGACGTCGAGCTCGATCGCACTCGCGGCCGTCCGGAGCGCGAAACGCACTCCGGACGGCTGTGATTCAGCACCGAGCAACTGCGGGTCGTCGCACTGCGCGCGGGCTCGAGCAGGGAGTCGGTGCGGCAGCCAGCCTCGCCCGGTGCGCTGGAGCTCGGCGAGTCCGCGCAGCAGGCCGACCTCGATCTGGTGCTGGATCAGCTTCACGCCTCCACTGTTTGGCCGACCATCCGCTCGTTGGCCTCATCGTCGACGCGCCGCCGATTGGCGCGGCGCACCGCCCAGTACACCACCAGCAACGCCAGCGCCAGCAGCGGATAGCCCATCGCGATCCGCGCGAACGCCAGCCACCCCGCGGACCCCGCGTCGTACAGCGAATCCTGGACGACGAACCGCGCGGCGAAGACCGCGGCGAACGCCAGCGTCGCCATGTCGAATGCGTGTAGCACCGTCTTGTCACTCCGCCACGCCGGATCCGGGCCTGCACTGCGCATTAGATTCCACGCCACTCCTATCAGCGGACGTCGCACGATGAGGGACGCGGTGAACACCGCGGTCATGGCCAGGCTGAGCCAAATCCCCGGCAGGAAATAGTTTTCGGCGGACCCCGTGTAGTACGCGATCAGCGCCGCGACGACGACGCCGAGCAGCCCCGACACCGCCGGCTGCAACGGCTCCTTGCGGAGCAACCTCACGACGATCAGTCCTGCGCCGGCGCCGACGGCCACCACGACGGCCGCTGTCAACCCCGCGATCGCATCCACGATCACGTAGGCGATTGTCGGCACGCTGGCGTACACCAGTCCCGACACACCGCCCATCCGCTCGAGCACCGTCGGGGTGTGGGCGTCGGTCATGCGTTTTTCCGCTTGCCGAGGTGCCTGGCCAGGAATCGGTCGACGGCGTTGAACATGTCGATCACGTTGTCCGGGTTGACGAATCCGTGGCCCTCGTCCTCCTTGACCATGTACTCGACCTCCACCCCGCGACTACGCAGCGCCTCGACCAGGTTGTCGGATTCGGCCTGCACGACACGAACGTCGTTGGCGCCCTGGACAACAAGCAGCGGCGTGCGGATCTGGTCGACCTTCGTGATCGGGGATCGAGCCAGCATGTCGGCCAACTGCTCCGGGTCGTCGGGGTTGCCGACGAACAGATGCCAGTTGTTCGCCAGGTGCGGACGCGCGATCTCGGGCAGCGTCCGCATGAAGTTGGACAGATCGGAGATGCCGACGTAGTCGATCGCTGCGGCGAACACCTCCGGGGTGAACGTGACACCGACCAGCGTCGCGTAGCCGCCGTAGGAGCCACCGAAGATGGCGACCCGATCCGGGTCCGCGTAACCCTGTTCGACGGCCCAGTTGACGCCGTCGATCAGATCGTCGTGCATCTTGCCCGCGAACTGACCGATCGCCGCCTTCTGGAAGGCCTTGCCGTATCCCGCCGACCCGCGGAAGTTGACCTGCAGCACCGCGTATCCGCGATTGGCGAGCAACTGGACGGCCGGCGCGTACATCCATCCGTCGCGCGCCCACGGTCCGCCGTGCACCACCAGGACGAGCGGCAGGTTCTTCGACGGCACCCCGACCGGCAGCGTCAGATACGAAGGCAAGTCGAGCCCGTCGCGCGAGGGAATCGTCACCGGGAGCATCGGCGCCAGCTGCGCTGGATCAAGATGCGGATAGGGACGGTACAGCTCGCGGCTTTCGCCGGTTTCGTGGTCGTAGAGGAAGGTGACGCCGGGTTCGCGGTCGTGATTGAAGCTGACTACCCAGTTGCGTCCCTTGAGGTCGGAGGACAGCGCGCCGATGTCACCGTCGGACAATTTCTCCAGACCCGAGAGCACCTCGGCGAAATGCGGGTCGAGTGCCTGAATGACCTGTCGCTCACCGAGATAGCGGACGCCGAGCAGCTTGCCGGTGGCCCGGCTCTGGATGAGCGGCTCCGGTAGGCCGGCCCACACCTGGGCCCGGGTGTCGACGTCGAACGTCGGGTGGCTGTCGACGGCGTACTGCTTGCCGTCGGCGACGTCGAGCCGCACGAGCCGGGTGCGGTCGGTGCCCTCGTTCGACCCCATCCAGATCCCGGTGCCGTCGGGCGTGACCACCATGGGATACATGCCCATGGTGTAGTCCTTGCCGTCGTAATGCGCGATGGAGCGCAGCGATTCGGCCTGCTTGTCCCACTGAAGGACTTCCAGATCGCCTTCCCGGTTCAGCTTCGTCGCGAACAGATCACCGCGACGGCTCGCCAGCCAGCCGATCACGTCACCGGGGTTCTCGGCGAGCATCGTCAGCTCACCCGAGGCGATATCGAGCTCGTAGGCGTCCATCTGCGTCGGGCCGCGCTTGTTGGAGTGGACGAGCGCCTTGCCCGGTTTGTCGGGCAACAGCTCGAAGGCCGACATGACCCCGGGGAACGGGGTGAGGTCGACGGCGGGGGCGGCCGGGTCGTCGAGATCGACGCGAAAGATGTGCCAGTTCTCGTCGCCGCCGGTGTCCTGGAGGTACAGCAGCCAACGCGGGTCATCGGTCCACGAGAAGTGCAGGATGCTGCGGGTCTCGTCGGCGGTAACGCGGCGCGCGTCCGCGCCGAAGTCGCCGTCGAGGGATGCCACCCAGATGTTCAGGCGGTCCTGCCACGGCGCGAGGTAGGCGACGCGAGTGCCGTCCGGGGAGATCGCCGCCCCCGCTCGGACAGGCGACTTGAACAAGTCTTCGACGGAGATGCGCTCGGGTTTGTCCATGTCTCCATCGCACACTCGGACGTAACGGCATAGTCAACTCGCGCTGATCAACCATGATGGAACCCGTGGCGTGGAGCACCCGGGAAGTCGCCGAACTCGCCGGCACCAGCCTGCGGGCGGTGCGGCACTACCACCAGATAGGCCTGCTGCCCGAGCCGGAACGTCGCAGCAACGGCTACAAGCAGTATGGCGTCGCGCACCTCGTCCGGTTGGTGCGCATCAAACGGCTGACCGACCTCGGCTTCTCCCTCCCCCAGATCGCCGCGATGGGCGAATCCGACGATCATCCCGAACAGGCGCTGCGCGAGCTGGACGCCGAACTGACCGAGACGATCGACCGCCTGCAGCGCGCCCGCGACGAACTCCGCGAGCTGCTGGAGCACGCGGCGCCGACGGATCTGCCCCCCGACTTCGTAGCGCCAGACACCGCGGCGAAGATGACCGACGCCGATCGCAAACTCGTCGTCGTGCTGAGCCGTGTGCTGGGACCGCGCGGCAGGCGAACCTACGCGGACATGATCCGTGAGACACCGGATGACCCCGCGGCGACCGAACTAGACAATCTGCCTGCCGAGGCCGACGAGGCGACCCGTCGCGACCTCGCCGAACGACTCGCCCCCTACATCCGGGCGATCAACGACGCGCACCCCGAACTCGCGGAGTTCCGCTCGGATGCACCGCGAGGAGAACGATTCGCCGAGGAGGCGATCGGTGCCGCAATGGTCGACCTGTACAACCCGGCACAGTTGGACGTGCTGCGCAGGGCGGGCGAGATCGTGCGCAATCTCAGTGCGCGAGAGGATCATCCACGCGGATGAACACGCTCGGTCCGCGACGAGCGGCCCCAAAATGCACGCAGTTGGCGGCGTGTCGCGGGGCAAACACGGCCGCTCGCGGAAATCGCGTCGTCAGAACTCAGACCCGCCCGACGCGCGCCGGCGTCACGCTCAGTTCGGATATCGGCACCGGATACCCGTACAAATGGCCCTGGGCCAGGCGGCCACCCGCGCGGTACACCGCGTCGGACTGCGCGGCAGACTCGATGCCCTCGACGATCACGGTCAATCCGAGCTCGTCGCACAGTCCGATGACCGAGCGGTACAGCGTCAGGTCCCGTGCCTGATCGGCGGTGGCCAGGCCGCGGTCCAGCTTGACGATCTGCACCGGCAGGGCGTGCATGTACATCAGCGAATTGAACCCCGCACCGAAGTCGTCCAGCGCCACCTTCACACCGAGCGCATTCAGTCGTTTGATCTGCGCCGCAGCCTGGGCGAGGTCGACGATGGGCAGCGTCTCGGTGATCTCCACGACCAGGCGGTTCGGCGGGAGGTGATGTCGCGTCAGCGCGAGTCGCACCTGCTGCTCGAAGGTGGGGTTACCCAGCCGGCCCGCGCCGATGTTCACGTGGATGTCGAGGTCCAGGCCTGCCTGCTGAACGTCACGACATGCGGTGTCGAGTACCAGCGCATCGAGGTCTGCCGCCAGCCCCGCCGCCTCCGCCGCGGCAACGAACGTCTCGGGTGATATCTCGATTCCGGTCGGTGTGGTCCACCTGGCCAGAGCTTCGACGGCGACCGGGTTGCCCTCGGGCAACTGCACCACCACTTGATAGACGAGCCGGAAGCCGGGCGGGGCCTCGCCGTCGGCATTCCGCAGTGCCGTCGGAAAATCGATGGTCGAACCCGAAGACGGTTGATAGACCACGGCGGTGTCCTTGCCGAGCCGCTTGCCGGCATACATCGAGATGTCGGCCTGCCTCAGCAGATCGTCGGACGTTTGGGGCACGCCGTCGGCTCCCGGCCTGACCAGACCCATGCTGGCCTTGACCCGCACCGCAGAACCGTGCAGCGCGAAGGGATCCCGCAGCGCGACGCGCAGGCGCTCCGCGGCATCTTCCAGCTGTTCGGATTCGCCGTCGATCAAGATCGCGAACTCGTCTCCGCCGATCCGTGCCAGCGTGTCGTTGTCGCGCACACAACGTTTGAGGCGCTCCCCTATCGCGCGGAGCAATTCGTCGCCGGCCGCGTGACCGAAGCGGTCGTTCACCTCTTTGAAGTCATCGAGGTCGACGAAGATCAGCATGAAGCGGCCGTCGCGCATGGCGTCGTCGAGCCGCTCGGTGAACAGCAGGCGGTTGGGCAGCCCGGTCAACGCGTCGTGGTACAGCTGGTGGGCCAGTCGACGCTGCGCGTCGTAGAGGCGTCTGATCAGCAACCACTGTGCGCGCGTCTCGATGAGCTGCCGGGTGGCGACGAGTGCGACCATCACGACGGCCCCGCAGACGAGAAAGACGTTCAGCCGCTGTCCGATCAAGACGTGGAAAGCGAACAACGTTGCGGTGCCGAGAAATCCCACGTACGGCAACAGGAGCCGCAGCCAGTCCAGGGCGTCGCGGTTGACCTCGATCGGCCGTGGCGGTGTCAGCTCCAGCATTCCGTACGCGATCAGCAGGAGCCCGAGAACGAATCCGATCCCCACCCACAGGTCGCCGCGTTCGAAGCCCACGGTTCGCAGATAAGCGACCAGCCTGTCTGAACTCACCAGCATGACGGTGCCTGCCGCCAGCAGAAGAAAGTTCGCACGATAGGGGCGATCGCGCCGGTACCACGTCGCGATCAGGACCGCCGCCGCGACAACCACCAGTTGGATCGCGGCGTACACGATCACCGCGACGGTGTTGCCGGATCGAGGTAACGACGCTCCTGTCGAAGCACCGACTCCCGCCGCTACCGCCAGAATCGCGAATGCCAGAGCCGCCACCAGACCGTCGATGACTGTGACGATGCGCGTCGTGCGCACCGGGTCGCTGCGCCATGCGGTCTGGCCGACCCCGGCGAACGCAAGCAGCGCGAGCGCCCCCAGAGCCAACAACGCGGACAGGAAATATGCAGCGACGGCCGGCCACGGCGCGGTACCGGTCGGTGTTGCGCCATTCGACCACCAGATCACGTCGCCGACCAGGTTGCACACGATCGTTGCAACACCCAGCAGCCGCCACGCCCGCGCGATGCCGGTCACCCGCCGCGCCACCGCCACACCGGTGACCACCACCGCAATGCCGGCTATCACCAACAGCGCGAAATGCACCTGCCGCGCTGTGGCCTCGCCCCACAGTGCCAACGCGTTGACACACAGCAGCACCAGGACGCCGGCAAACAGTCCGAGGCGCAACTGGCCGTTCGTCACCGACACCCGGTTCATTTCATCCCGCTATCTCGCGAAACCTGGATGCAATGATGCCCTACCTGAGCAAACTGCATACATCGGTTACCCCGCCGCGATCATCGCGACGGCCGCCAACGCCAACGCCATGCCGACCGCCTGCCAGCGGGTCACCCGCTCGCGCAGCACGACAATCGCCAACACCACGGTCGCGGCCGGATACAGCGCGATCAGCACCCCCGCCAACGACAGCATGCCGGACTGCAGTGCGAGCAACGTAGCGACGTTGGCGACGGTGTCGAGCGCCGCCGCTGTGAGCGCAAGCCGCAACGGCACACCCCGTTCAATGGTCAGGTTCGCGGTGAGCACCGCTGCCAGCAGCACGATCGCTGTGGCGGCGAGCCTGCCGAACACCAGCGGCCACAGCTTGGCATCGACCGGCACTTGGTCGAGCAGGACGAAATTCATGCCGAACGCTACGCCGGAACCCACCGTCAACCACGCGACCTTCACGGTGAACCTGTGCCGCGTGTCGTCCTCGTCGGTATCTGTCGCTCTTCGCGCAAGCGGCTCATCGGTGGCATCCCGGCTGACGAGCACCACCGCCACCAACGCCACAACGACACCGACGGCGGCCAACGGACCCGGACGCTCACCGAGTGCCAGGCCGACTCCAACGGGGATGCCCGCGACCAAGATCGCAGTGAGGGGTGACACAACGGAGATCGGACCCGCGCCCAAAGCGGCGTAGAACCACCAGACGCCGAACGCCTGCGCGACACCGGAGGCCAGCCCCCACACCACGGCCGGGGTCGAGACCACTCCCCCGACCGGTATGGCGATCACCGTCAACAGGATCAACGCGACCGGGTAGGAGATCACCACCACGCGCAGCGCGGCGACCCGGCGTGAGGCGATACCTCCCACGAAATCGCTTACGCCGTAACCGAACGCCGCGATCAGCGCGGTGACGAAGCTGATCAGGTCATGCCCTTGGCCCGGCGGCCGAGCTCCCGGGTGATCTCCCGCTGCGCGTCGCGCTTCGCCATGTCCTGCCGCTTGTCGCGGGCTTCCTTACCCCGTGCCAGCGCCAACTCGACCTTGACCTTGCCGTCGGAGAAGTAGAGCGACAGCGGCACCAGAGTGAGGTTGCCGTCGCGGATCCGGCCGATCAGATTGTCAATCTGGCTGCGGTGCAACAACAACTTACGATTGCGCCGCGGCGTGTGGTTGGTCCAGCTGCCGTGGTGATACTCCGGGATGTGCAGGTTGCGCAGCCACACCTCACCGTCGTCGATCGTGGCGAACGAGTCGGCCAGCGATGCCTGCCCGTCCCGCAGGCTCTTCACCTCGGTACCCACCAACTGCACTCCGGCCTCGAACGTCTCGAGCACCGAATAGTTGTGCCGCGCTCTACGATTCGTGGCGACGACCTTGTTGTTGGCAGACCGTGTCGGGTCAGCTTTTTTCGCCATGGCTATCTTCGGACGTACAGCCGCAGCGTGACATACGCGGTGACGCCCGACATCGCCAGACCGAGGAACAACATCCAGGGCGCACTGAAGTACAACACGTCCGCGTAGTCCACCTTGGCGATCAAATTGGCCCGATAGAACTGGTCGAGAGCGCTTTCCAGGAACAAGGCGCGAACCAGAATGAGCCCGACGATCGCGATCACCACACCGACGAACGCCGCCAGCATCGCTTCGACCAGGAACGGCAGCTGTGTGTACCACCGGCTGGCGCCGACGAGTCGCATGATGCCGATCTCTGTTCGCCGGGTGTAGGCGGCGACTTGAACCATGTTGGCTATCAGGAGAATTGCTCCGATCGCCTGTACAAAGGCCACCGCGAACGCCGCGTTCCTGACGCCGTCGAGGACGGCGAACAGCCGGTCGATCAACACCTTCTGGTTGAGCACCTGCTGCACCCCGGGCTGGCCGGCCATCGCCTCGTCGAACTTCTGATGCTGTTCAGGGTCGTCGAGCTTGACGATGAACGACGACGGGAACGCATCCTGTCCGGCGAATTCCTTGAATTCCGGGAACTTCTTCACAGCGTCGGCGTACGCCTCTTCGCGGTTGAGGAAGCGCACCGAGCGCACATCGTCGCGGTCCTCGATCTGCTGACGCAGCGCCTTGCACGGATCTGCGTCACACGTGGGGTCGTTGGCGGAGACGTCGTTGGTCAGAAAGACCTGGCTCTCGACGCGATCCAGGTAGATGTCGCGCGACTGGTCGGCCAGCCGCACCACCAACAGGCCGCCGCCGAACAAGCCGATCGAGATCGCGGTGGTGAGGATCATCGCGATAGTCATCGTCACATTGCGACGAAAACCGGTGAGGACCTCATTGATGAGGAATCCTAAGCGCACTAGCGATCCATTCCGTAGACGCCGCGCTGCTCATCGCGAACCAGCCTGCCCAATTCCAACTCCACGACACGCTGGCGCATCGAGTCGACGATGTGGTGGTCGTGGGTTGCCATCACCACCGTCGTCCCGGTGCGGTTGATGCGCTCGAGTAGGTCCATGATGTCCTTGCTGGTCTCAGGGTCGAGGTTGCCGGTCGGCTCGTCGGCAAGCAGCACCAGCGGCCGGTTGACGAACGCCCGGGCGATAGCCACCCGCTGCTGTTCACCACCGGACAGCTCGGTCGGCAGCCGGTTGGCCTTGCCGGACAGGCCGACCATCTCCAAGACATCGGGCACCACACGGTTGATCACCTCTGAGCGCTTCCCGATGACCTCCAGCGCGAAGGCGACGTTCTCGAACACCGTCTTCTGCTGCAACAGCCGGAAGTCTTGGAAGACGCAGCCCAGCACCTGCCGCAGGTCCGGGATGTGGCGACCGGCCAGCTTGTTGACGTGAAATTTCGACACTCGGATGTCGCCTGAGGAGGGAGTCTCCTCGGCGAGCAACAACCGCATGAAGGTGGACTTGCCCGAACCTGACGGGCCGATGAGGAAGACGAACTCACCCTTGTCGATCTTGACCGACACATTGTCGAGCGCGGGCCGCGCCGACGACTTATACATCTTCGAGACATGGTCAAGGGTGATCATCACGGCACGCCAGTGTAGCGGTGTCTGTCCGAGGGCCTAGCTCTGCGGAGCCGTGGTCGCCGGGGCTGGGCCCGGCGCGGCCGGTGCCGGGCTCACCTGAGTCGGTGTGACGATCGTCTGGGTCGTCGGTGGCAGCGGCCCGAATCCGTCGGGATCCACGACGGTGGTCGTAGGCGTGGTCGGGGTGGTCGTCGTCGGTGAGGTCGGTGACGTCGGACTGGTGGTATCCGTCGGGCTGGTGGTGGTCGGTGTCGTGGTCGTTGTGGTGGCGGTCGTGGACTCGGAAGTCTCCTTGGGCCGTCGCACGTTGGTGCGGGGCACCCACGTGTAGTTGGGGTCGGGCACGAAGCCGGGCGGCACGACCGCAGGCGCGGGCGGCTCGGGCTTCGGAGCGGGTTCGACGTTGTGATACACCCAGAACAGCGCGAAGAACGCGACGATGAGCACCGCCGTCGAGACCCGGATCCGGCCCCCGAGCTTGACCTTCAGCCACGATGTCATTTGCGGTCCTCCGGCGGACCCTGCGTTTCGCCCTCCGCACCGCCGGTCGTCGCCGGATGCACGATGGCCTCCACCATCGGCTTCGCGCCTTCGGCGGGCGACGCGATCCCAGCACGCCGCAGCGCACGGACAACCAGCACACGTATGCGGCGTCCCACCTCGAACTGCTTGCCCGGCAAGGTGCGGGCCACCATCCGCAGATTGACGGTGTCCAGTTCGATGCTCTCCACACCCATCAGCTGAGGCGCGTCGAGGAGGAGCGCGCTCAGGCTGGGATCCTCCATCGCCTTTTCAGCGACCCCGTGGAGCAGATCGTTGACGACGTTGAGGTCCGCCGACGTCGGCACCGGGATGTCGATGACGGCGCGCGCCCAGTCCTTGGAGAGGTTGATCGTCTTGACGATTTGACCGTTGGGGATGGTGAACATCTCGCCCTCGCTGGAGCGCAGCTTGGTGACGCGAAGCGTGACGTCCTCCACGGTGCCCTCCGCGGGCAGCGCGATACCGGCGACGGTGAGCGACACCAGGTCACCGAAGCCGTACTGCTTCTCGGTGATGATGAAGAACCCCGACAGCAGATCCTGGACGACGCGTTGAGCGCCGAAGCCGAGCGCGGCGCCCAGCACCGCAGCCGGCGCGACGAGCGAGCCGATCGGGATCGCGAGGATCGACGTCACCTGCATGATCACGATGACGAAGAGCAGCGCGACCGTCACCCAGGAAATCACCGACGCGACGGCTTGACGGTGCTTGGCACTCTCGGTGCGCACCAGTTGGTCGCTTTCCTGATACTCGGCGTCGATGCGCTTCACGATTCGCCGCGCCGACCAGTTGATGAACCTGGCGGCCAGCAGACCGCCGATCAGGTAGAGCGCGATCGGCACGCCGCGCTCGAGGATCCACACGCCGATGGTGCCCTGCCAGAAACCGGTCCACCGGTCTCCCAAGGCGAATGCGATCAGGTTGCTATTCGTCATCTCGTCTATTGCGCCAACGAATTCCGGCCTCGAGGAATCCGTCGATATCACCGTCCAGTACCGCGGCCGGATTACCGACCTCGTACTCGGTGCGCAAGTCCTTTACCATTTGATACGGGTGCAAAACATAGGAGCGCATCTGATTTCCCCACGAGCTTCCGCCGTCGCCCTTCAAGGCGTCCATCTCGGCGCGCTCTTCTAAACGCTTGCGCTCCAATAACTTTGCCTGAAGAACCCGCATTGCCGAGACCTTGTTCTGCAACTGCGACTTCTCGTTCTGGCAAGTGACCACGATACCGGTCGGGATGTGCGTGAGTCGAACCGCCGAGTCCGTGGTGTTCACCGATTGGCCGCCCGGTCCGCTGGATCGGTAGACGTCGACGCGCACGTCGGCCTCGGGAATGTCTATGTGGTCGGTGGTTTCGGTGACGGGCAGCACTTCCACTTCGGCGAAAGACGTTTGGCGCCTGCCCTGGTTGTCGAACGGGCTGATGCGCACCAGTCGATGGGTGCCCTGCTCCACCGACAAGGTGCCGTACGCGTACGGCGCGTGCACCGCGAACGTTGCGCTCTTGATGCCCGCCTCTTCGGCGTAGGACGTATCGAACACCTCGACGGGGTAGTTGTGCTGTTCGGCCCAGCGCACGTACATCCGCATCAACATCTCGGCCCAGTCCGCCGCGTCGACGCCGCCTGCGCCGGAGCGGATGTTCAGCAGCGCCTCACGCGAGTCGTACTCGCCGGACAGCAGTGTGCGGACCTCTATCGCCTCGAGGTCCTCGCGCAGCTTCTTGAGTTCGGCGTCGGCCTCGGCTTGGGCTTCCGCCGCGCCCGCCCCCTCTTCTTCGGCGGCCATCTCGTAGAGCACGGGCAGGTCGTCGAGGCGCTGCCGGAGTTCCTCGACGCGGCGCAGCTCGCCCTGGGTGTGGGACAGCTCACTGGTGACCTTCTGCGCCCGGGACTGGTCGTCCCACAGGTTGGGGTCAGAGGCCTCGTGCTCGAGCTTCTCGATGCGGACACGCAGGCCGTCGACGTCAAGCACCCGCTCCACCGTCGTCAGGGTGGAGTCGAGTGCTGCGATATCGGCTTGCCGGTCGGGATCCACGGGAATTCAGGGTACCTGTGGAAGAACCCGACACTGTTATCCCTGACTGGCGGCAATTCGGCAGGGTTCGCCTTTAGCATCGGAGATGGCAACCAGCCCTGCCGCGACGCGACAGCCCCTTGCGCGCGGCCGGGCAGCAACAACCTTCAACAAAAGGTATTCATGCGCCCCTACCACGTGGCGATCGTCGGCTCCGGCCCCTCGGGCTACTTCGCTGCCGCTTCGCTTCTGAAATTCGCCGACGCCTCGCAAAAAGAGGGAATCGACGCGGACGTCCGCGTCGACATGCTGGAGATGCTGCCCACGCCGTGGGGGCTGGTGCGCTCGGGCGTCGCACCCGACCACCCGAAGATCAAGTCGATCAGCGCCCAGTTCGAGAAGACCGCGCTGGATCCCCGTTTCCGGTTCTTCGGCAACATCGTGGTCGGGGACCACGTGCAGGCTGCCGAGCTGGCCGAACGCTACGACGCGGTGATCTACGCCGTCGGCGCGCAGTCCGATCGGTCGTTGGGTATTCCCGGCGAGGATCTGCCCGGCAGCGTGCCCGCGGTCGACTTCGTGGGGTGGTACAACGCCCACCCCCACTTCGAGGAGATGGCACCCGATCTGTCGACCGGGCGAGCCGTGGTGGTCGGCAACGGCAACGTCGCGCTGGACGTGGCACGCATCCTGGTGACCGACCCCGACGTGCTGGCTGCCACCGACATCGCCGACCACGCGCTGAAGTCCCTGCACGACCGCGGTGTCGAGGAGGTCCTCATCATCGGCAGGCGCGGTCCGCTGCAGGCCCCGTTCACCACGCTGGAACTGCGGGAACTCGGCCACCTCGAAGGACTGGGCGACGTCGACGTCATCATCGACCCCGCCGACTTCGCCGATATCTCCGACGAGGATCTGGAAGCCGCGGGCAAGACCGTCAAGAACAACATCAAGGTGTTGCGCGGATACGGCGAGCAGACACCGAAGGGCGCCAAGCGCCGCATCGTGTTCCGGTTCCGCACGTCGCCGATCGAGATCAAGGGCACCGACAAGGTCGAGTCCATCGTGCTGGGCCGCAACGAACTCGTCGAAGAGGACGGACGCGTCGTCGCCAAGGACACCGGCGAACGCGAGGAGGTACCTGCCCAGCTGGTGGTGCGCGCGGTCGGCTACCGCGGGGTCAAGCTGGAAGGCCTGCCGTTCCACGAGCGCAACGGCACGATTCCGCACACCGATGGCCGGATCGAGGGCCGTCGTAACGAGTACGTCGTCGGCTGGATCAAGCGAGGCCCCACCGGAGTCATCGGGAGCAACAAGAGTGACTCGCAGGAAACCGTCGACACGTTGGTCGCCGACCTGTCGTCGGCGTCGCTGTCAGATTTCGGCAGTGATCATGCCGAGCGGCTGGCGGAATGGCTGGTCGAGCGTCAGCCCAAGGTGATCACCGATGATCACTGGAAGCTGATCGACGAACACGAGCGCACCTCGGGTGAGCCCCACGGACGGCCGCGGGTGAAGGTGACCAGCGTCGCGGAGCTGCTGCGCATCGCGCACGGCTGAAGCCGCTAGTAGATCTCGGGCCCCGGCGGTGGTGGCTGCGGCGGGGCCGCGGTCGGCGCGAATCGCCAGTTGTCCGGGTTCTTGGGCGAGTACACGACGGGAAACAACGTAGACATCGTCGGCCACTGGTCGACGTCGACCGCCATGCGCTGATAGATCACATGCTCGTCGACCGTCGGGCCGTTGATGACGCCGGTGATCGTCACGAATTGCTCGCCGGTGACGTCCTCCGGCCGCGGACTGACGCCGGTGACCAGCAGCTGGCCCTGCACCCAGTCGCTGCCCGCACCGCGCCGTCTCATGATCCAGGGGGCGGCGATGGCGACGAGCACCCCGACCATGACCAGGACCATCGCGATTTCCCACACACCGACATGGTAGGACGTGTTGCATGACGACCCGAAGACGAACGCGAGTGAGGATCGCAGCGAGGAACGAGCGAGGACCGGAGCGAGCGGGAGTCGAGGCATGACGGAAGTCGGTGATGACATCCGTAATGATGTTGCCTTCGCGCTGCAAATGGCCGACGCCGCCGACGCGCAGACGCTGGCTCGTTTCGGCGCGCTGGATTTGCGGGTCGAGACAAAACCCGACCTCACTCCCGTGACGGACGCCGATCGCTCGGTCGAGGAGCTGGTCCGAGAGGCGCTGGCGGCGCACCGGCCCGACGACGTCGTGCTCGGTGAAGAATTGGGCGGCACAGCGGTTTTCAGCGGCCGCCAGTGGGTCGTCGACCCCATCGACGGTACGAAGAACTTCGTCCGCGGCGTTCCGGTGTGGGCCACGTTGATCGCGTTGCTCGACGACGGCGTGCCCGTGGTGGGTGTCGTCAGCGCTCCCGCGCTGCACCGGCGCTGGTGGGCCGGCGGCGGCGAAGGTGCGTTCACATCGTTCGGCGGGCAGACGCGGCGCATCTCGGTGTCCGGCGTCGACGACATCGCCTCGGCGAGCCTGACGTACTCCGATCTCACCACCGGGTGGGACGGTTTGCGCCCACAATTCCTGGAGCTCACCGACGAGGTGTGGCGAGTTCGCGGCTACGGCGACTTCTGGTCCTACTGCTTGGTCGCCGAGGGCGCCGTGGACATCGCCGTCGAACCGGAGGTCAAGCTGTGGGACCTGGCGGCCCTCGACATCCTGGTGCGGGAGGCGGGCGGCACGTTCACGAGCGTCGCGGGGCAACCTGGCCCTCACGGTGGAAGCGCTGTCGCCACCAACGGGAAGCTGCACGACGCTGTGCTCGCGCGTCTTCGATAGCCCGATATCTGAGTTCGAATGGCGTCATCATGTGATGACGCCGTCGCGTCGATCGATTCTGCTCAGAGGGGAGCATCCGTGCAGCAGCTGAGCTGGACCGATGACATGATGTTGCGGGCCGAGCGTCCCGAAACTCCGATGCAGATCCAGATGCTGCTGATCTACGACCCGGCAACGGCGCCCGGCGGGCGGGTCACCTTCAAGGGCATCCTCGAAGAGGTCGACAGCCGGTTGCACCTCGCGCCGACCTTTCGGCGGCGGCTGACCGAACTCCCCGGCGGCCTGCACATGCCGTATTGGGTGGACGACCCGAACTTCGATCTCGAGTACCACGTCCGCCACATTGCGCTGCCGCAGCCCGGAGACTGGCGCCAGTTGTGCATCCAAATCGCGCGCATCCACGCCCGGCAGATCGACCTGCGTCGTCCGCCATGGGAGATGACCGTCATCGAGGGGCTCAACGCGGTTCCCGGTGTCCCGCCGGGATCGTTCGCGGTCGGCGTGAAACTGCACCACTGCGCCGCCGACGGCATGGAAAGTGTCGAGCTGCTGGCCGCCCTGCACGATCTCGCACCCGACGGTCCTCGCCCCGCACCTCCCGAAACACCCTGGGAGCCAGACGAACTACCGTCTACGTCCACTCTGGTGTCCAAGACTGCGGTCAATATCGCGCAGTATCCAATGCGCGCGGGCAGCGTCGTCGTGCCAAGTGCGCTGAAGGCGTTCCGCCAGGTCGCCGGGCTGCCCGCCAAGGTGGCCGGTGGCGTCGCCGCGGCGCTCGGTGGCGACCCGCCGTCCCTGTTCGCCCCGACCACTCGGTTCAACGGGTCCCCTTCTCCCCACCGGGTTTTCGAGGCTCGGTTCCATGACCTCGCCGACTTCCAGCGCATCAAATCGACCGTGCCGGGGGCGACGATCAACGACGTCGCGGTGGCATATGTCGGCGGGGCGTTGAGGCGCTACCTCGAAGACCATGACGAGTTGCCGGAGGAGTCACTCCTCACTGCGTGCCCCGCATCGATACGGGATTCCAGTGAGAAAGGGGCGGGCGGAAACCGGTTGTTCGGCAGACTGCAGTCGCTGCAGACGACTATGTCGGATCCACACAAGCGGCTTCTGTCGATCGTGGCCGAGGCATCCGCGTTCCGCGAGAACTCCGATATGTCCAACACCAACCGGCTGATGGAGCTCGTCGGCCTCGTTCCCACCACGCTGCTCGGCCTGACCATCAAGGCGGCCTCGGCGCTGCCCTTCAGCAGTCCGCCGATCGCCAACACCAACTTGAGCAATGTGCCCGGACCCGCAGAGCCGATCTATTTCAACGGCGCACGCCTGATCCGGGTCACCGGATTGGGGCCGTTGATCGGGGGCTTGAACCTGTTCCACGTCATTGCGAGCTACAACGGAACCGTCTCGATGGGCGTCACCGCGGACCGCGACGCACTACCAGACCCCGCGCACTACGCCGAGTGCATGCAGGCCGCGTTCGACGAGCTCTTGGCTACGGTCTGACGTGTGAACTACACAACATTCCCACCGAACTTACTGGTGAGTCAGTTGACATACCTTACTCTGGAGTCAGTTCCGAAAATGTGAACGTCAATCTTTCTAAGCGAGGCGGTCGACATGACCAATACCCTGCCGTCGAACAATGGATCCGCACCGCGGCGAAAGCGCAAAGGCAACGAAAGTGCGGTCGGCCTGCGCAAGCACAAGCGCACCGCGACAGACGTGGCGCTGGCACTGGTCACACCGCTGGTCGGCCAGGAGTTCCTCGACCGCCACAAACTGCGCGAGCCGCTGAACGGCGGTCTCAAGTACGGCGTCAAGCAGGTGTTCTCGGTCGCCGGCGCCGCGAGCCGTCAGTTCAAGCGCGCCTCCGGCGCCCAGGGCGGGCCGACCCGGCTGAAAAAGAGCGGTTCTGACTACTTCGACCTCACGCCCGACGACGAGCAGCAGATGATCGTCGACACGCTCGGTGAGTTCGCCGAAGAGGTCATGCGCCCCGCGGCCCACGACGCCGACGAGTCCGCGACCTATCCACCCGATCTCGTCACCAAGGCCACTGAACTCGGCATCACGGCAATCAACATTCCCGAGGACTTCGACGGAATCGCCGCCCATCGCGCAGCCGTCACCAATGTGCTCGTAGCCGAGGCGCTGGCCTACGGCGACATGGGACTCGCGCTGCCCATCCTGGCGCCCGCAGGCGTCGCGTCGGCTCTCACGCACTGGGGCAGCGCCGACCAGCAGGCGACCTACCTGAAGGAGTTCGCCGGCGAGAATGTGCCGCAGGCGTGCGTGGCGATCTCCGAGCCGCACCCCCTGTTCGACCCGACCGCGCTGAAGACGACGGCGGTGCGCACCCCGAGCGGCTACCGTCTCGACGGCGTAAAGTCTTTGGTGCCCGCCGCCGCGAACGCCGAATTATTAATTGTGGCAGCACAACTCAACGGCAAGCCCGCGCTGTTCATCGTCGAATCGTCGTCACGCGGCGTATCCGTCAAGGCGGACCCGAGCATGGGTATCCGCGCCGCCGCTCTCGGACAGGTCGAACTGGACAACGTCATCGTCCCGCTGTCAGCGCGTCTTGGCGAGGGCGGGGCCAGCGATCAGGACTATTCGGATGCCATCGCGCTGTCCCGCCTCGGCTGGGCGGCGCTTTCGGTCGGCACGGCGCATGCGGTGCTCGACTACGTGGTGCCATATGTCAAGGAGCGGCAGGCATTCGGCGAACCGATCGCGCACCGGCAGGCGGTCGCGTTCATGTGCGCCAACATCGCGATCGAGCTCGACGGTCTGCGATTGATCACCTGGCGCGGCGCCGCACGCGCCGATCAGGGTCTGCCGTTCGCCCGGGAAGCTGCGCTGGCCAAGCGACTCGGCGCCGACAAGGGCATGCAGATCGGACTCGATGGAGTGCAACTGCTCGGTGGCCACGGCTACACCAAGGAGCACCCGGTCGAACGCTGGTACCGCGATCTGCGGGCGATCGGTGTCGCCGAGGGTGTCGTCGTTATCTAGTCTTCTAACGAAAGTCGAATCATGGCAATCAATCTGGAACTGCCGAAGAAGCTCGAAGCAGTGATCGACATGGCGCACAACGGCGCCGCCGAGATGCTGCGGCCGATCTCACGCAAATGGGATCTGCGGGAACACGAGTACCCGGTCGAACTCGACACGCTGGCCACCCTCTTCGAGGGTATCTCGGGCGCCAACGCCATCGCCTTCGCGGGCGCCGAAGCGTTCGCGGCCGGAGAAGCCAGAGACGTCAACCACAATGGCGCCAACATGTCGGCCGTGCTCAACGTGATGGAAGTCAGTTGGGGCGACGTCGCATTGATGTTGTCGGTGCCGCGCCAGGGCCTCGGCAACGCCGCGATCTCCAGCGTGGCGACTCGTGAACAGCTCGACAAGCTCGGCAAGGACGTATGGGCCGCGATGGCGATCACCGAACCGGGCTTCGGGTCCGACTCGGCCGCGGTGACGACCACGGCGAAGCTCGACGGCGACGAGTACGTCATCAACGGCGAGAAGATCTATGTCACCGCGGGATCGCGCGCCACCCACATCGTGGTGTGGGCGACCCTGGACAAGTCGATGGGCCGCGCGGCGATCAAGTCGTTCATCGTGCCGCGCGAACACCCCGGCGTCACCGTCGAACGCCTCGAGGACAAGCTCGGCATCAAGGCCTCCGACACGGCCGCCATCCGGTTCGACAACGCGCGCATCCCGAAGGAAAACCTGCTCGGCAGCCCGGACGTCGAGGTCGAGAAGGGCTTCGCGGGCGTCATGGAGACCTTCGACAACACCCGTCCGGTGGTGGCCGCGATGGCCGTCGGCATCGCGCGCGCCGCGCTCGAGGAGCTGCGCAAGATCCTCACCGAAGCCGGTGTGGAGATCTCCTACGACAAGCCCTCGCACGCGCAAAGCGCGCCCGCCGCCGAGTTCCTGCGGATGGAGTCCGATTGGGAGTCGGCGTATCTACTGATGGTGCGTTCGGCGTGGCAGGCCGACAACAACATCCCGAACTCCAAGGAAGCGTCGATGGGCAAGGCCAAGGCCGGCCGCGTCGCCAGTGACATCACGCTCAAGGCCGTCGAATTGGCAGGCACCGTCGGCTATTCCGAGCAGACGCTGCTGGAAAAGTGGGCCCGCGACAGCAAGATCCTCGACATCTTCGAGGGCACCCAGCAGATTCAGCAGCTGGTGGTTGCCCGTCGGCTGCTGGGCCTGTCGTCGTCCGAGCTGAAGTAGGTTTCTTTTCGCCGAGTGTGGGCTCGATACACACCCTGGGCGCATTTCGCGTGCGGGTAACCCACGTTCGGCGAGCTGAACTCAGAATCCGTCGTGCACGACCACGCGCGTGCGGCCGGTGACGCCGCCGCCGATGATCGTGCGCAGCGTGTGCGGCGCCTCGAGCACCGAGACGTCCTTGGTGATGCTGCCCAGGTGACGCGGCTTGAGCTCGCCCGCGAGTTGACGCCACACGTCGCGACGCGCCCCGATCGGCAGCTGTACTGAATCGATGCCAGCCAGGGTTACGCCGCGCAGAATGAACGGCATCACCGTCGTCGGTAGGTCAGCCGACCGGGCCAGACCTGAAATCGCCGCAGTCCCACCGTAATTCAATGTGCTCAACGCGTAGGCCAGGGTGTCGCCGCCCACGCTGTCGACGACGCCGGCCCACTGCGACTTGCCGAGCGCCCGCACCTTCTCCCCCTCTGCGGGTAGCCGACCGATCACCTGCGTGGCGCCCAGTTCCATCAGCCAGTCGTGGGCTTCGGCCTTACCGCTGGACGCGACCACCTCGTACCCGAGTCCAGCCAGCAGATCGACGCTGACGCTGCCGACCCCGCCCGTCGCACCGGTAACCAGAATCGGGCCGTCGGCCGGCTGTATGCCCGCCGCACGAATCGCGTTGACGCTCATGGCCGCAGTGAATCCCGCCGTGCCGATAGCCGCGGCCTCGGCGGTGGTCAACTCGTCGAGCTTCACCAGATAGTCGGCGGGGTAGCGCGCGGTGTCCGCGTAGCCGCCGTGGCGACCGGTGCCGATGTCGTAACCATGGGCGACGACGCGGTCACCCACGGCGAATTCAGGGGACGAGCTCGAGGTGACCGTTCCGGCGACATCGATGCCGGGAATCAGCGGGTACGCCCGCGCGACTCCGCCCTTCGGCGTGATCGCCAGGGCGTCCTTGTAGTTGATCCCCGAGTATTCGACGCCAATCTGGACATCGCCGTCGGGCAGGAAGGACGCGTCGACGACCTCGTGCTGCAGCGTGATGGATCCCTCGGCGTCCTGGTGCGCGACCAACGCATTGACTTCAGACATGGAACCCATTCTCATCTGGGCCCACACCGAAGGTAGGGGAACGCAAAAGTCCCCGATCACCCGGGCAAGTCCGAGTGTCGGGGACCTTTGCGTCGGCGCTACGAGCCCAGGGTCGAGATCAGGTCGGGCTTCATCTGCTGAAGTTGCTGGCCCCAGTACTCCCAGCTGTGCGTGCCGTAAGGCGGGAAGTTGAACACGGCGTTTTTGCCGCCCGCGGCGATGTAGTTGTCGCGGAACGTCTCGTTCGTCCGGATCGTCAGACCCTCGAGGAAGGTGGCGGGGAGGTTCGCGCCGCCCAGTTCGTTGGGCGTTCCGTTGCCGCAGTAGACCCACAGGCGGGTGTTGTTGGCCACCAGCGCGGGGATCTGAAGCATCGGGTCATTGCGCTTCCACGCGCTGTTCGGGTCTTCGGTCGGGCCCCACATGTCGTTGGCCTTGTATCCGCCGGCGTCGCCCATCGCCATGTTGATCAGGAACGGCCACTGTCCCTCGGACGGGTTGAGGAAGGCCGACAGCGACCCGGCATAGATGAACTGCTGTGGATGATAGACCGAGAGGATCATCGCCGAGTTGCCCGCCATCGACAGGCCGACGGCGGCGTTGCCGGTCGTGGACACTCCGCGTTCGGCGGCCAGCCAGTTCGGCAGCTCGCTCGTCAGGAAGGTCTCCCACTTGTAGGTCTGGCAACCGTTCTTGCCACAGGCCGGCGCATACCAGTCGCTGTAGAAGCTGGACTGACCGCCGACCGGCATGATGATCGACAACGGGGTGTCGAAGTACCACTCGAACGCCTGGGTCTCGAGGTCCCAGCCGTTGAAGTCGTCGCGGGCACGCAGACCGTCGAGCAGGTACACAGCCTTCGACCCGGTGCCTTTCTGGAACTGCACCTTGATATCGCGGCCCATCGACGGCGAGGGGACCATCAAGTACTCCACCGGCAGACCGGGCCGCGAGAACGCCTCAGCGGTCGGAGACTGCCCCGTGAGGCCCACTACGCCGGGCAGCAGGGCCGCCGCTACGGCAGCCATGGTGAGCCGGCGCGCCCAGGGACGTCGAATCTTGTCAATGAAGCTCATACTGCAAACCCATCCATCTTCCGATTTCCGCTTTTCCCACGATCGAGCAATCGTCATCGACAGCGCAGCGGATTGCTGCGTTGTCGTGCCCGCTCGACTGAGCCCGGTGGCCCATGGAGCGGACCGAGAAAATTTCAGTTGTCGCGTGTGCAGTAAAACATGTGACCAGCGCGAGGAGAAAGTCCGAACGGCGGCGTCGGCGAGATTCCCGTGAACAATCTGTCTGGTGTCGATGCCGACGTGACCGGCCGTGGGCACCGTAGGCTTCGGGGTATGGCAAAGGCTCGCGCCACTCGCCTGGCCGTGGAGGACTGGATCCAGGCCGGCTATGCGGTCCTTGCCGAGGAAGGCATCAAGTCGCTGAAGGTTGACCGGTTGTGCACCCGCCTCGGCGTGACCAAAGGCAGTTTTTACTGGCATTTCGCCGATATCGCGAGCTATCGCGTCGCGCTGGTCGACGCGTGGGGCGCCTCCAGAGACGAGGAACGGCGCCACTTCGGCACGTCGACTGACGTGCCTGCCCGGGAGCGGCTCTCGCAAATGATGACAACGCTGGTTGACGCTCGGCATTGGACACTGGAGCGCGCAATGCGGGAATGGGCCCGCACCGACGAGAGAGTGGCCGCCAGCGTCCGCGCCGCGGACCGGCGTGTCGTGGCCGCGGTGCGCCAGGCATTTCTCGACTACGGGTTCGATGCCGAGGAGGCCGACCTGCGCGCAACCGCCACTTTTGCGGTCGGAATAGGGTTCCTGCATCTGTCCGGGGCGAAACCCAGCGCCCGGGGAGCCGCGCGGCGGGAACGCTTCCTCGACATCATGCTGACGCGCTGAGACACACTTTCCATACTAAAAGGTATGGTAGCGTTGAGGATCGTGACCGCGGTTTCGGCCACCCCGGCCATCACCCCCGAGTTTGTCGCCCGGCTGGCCGAGCGCGCGCCAGAAGCCGAGCGGATACGCCGCTTACCTGCTGAAACGGTCGCCGACGTCACCGCTTCGGGCTTTACCGAACTGCTGGTGCCCGCCCGCTTCGGCGGTCAGCAGGCCGCGTGGCCGTCGATCCTCGATCCGGTTCGGCGGATGGCGCACGGCTGTGCGTCGAGCGCGTGGACGCTTGGCTTCTATGCCCTGCACAACTGGATGCTTGCGCTGTTCGACGAGCGTGCTCAGGAGGAGGCGTTCGCGACGCGCCCGTTCCTCGCGCCCGCGCCGCTGGCGCCGACGGGCCGAGGGGTGCCGTCCGGCGACGGCATCCGGTTGACCGGCCGGTGGTCGTGGGCGACGGGCGTGATGGACGGCAACTGGATCATGGTGGGTGCGATCTGCGGCCCCGATGAGGATCCGGCCGCTATTTATCCGGCGCTGGCCCTACTACCCATCTCCGACGTCCGCATCGAGGACGTCTGGCACACCGACGGCATGCGGGCCACTGGATCCAACGACGTGGTCATCACCGATGCGTTTGTCCCCCACCACCGGCTTGTCCGCGTCGCCGATATCTATTCCGGCACCGCGCCGGGCGCCGGGCTTCACGACGCCGACACCTACCGTTGGCCGATGGTGCCCGCCCTGTCGCTGTTGGCGGCCATGCCGGCACTGGGCAGCGCGGAGCGCGTCGCGGAGGTCTACGCCGAGCGGCTCGGCGAGCGCATCCTCGCGTACGAAGGCGTCACGCAGAAGGAGAAGCCGCTGGCGCAGGCACGGCTTGGCGAGGCGCGCGTCCGGCTGCGTGCGCTGCGCGGACTGCTGGCCGACACCGTCGGAGATATCGAAGCCGTTGTCGCGTCGGGTGACCCGGTGCCGCGGCCGGTACGAGCCGAGGCCCGCCTCGCCGCCGCGCACATCGTGCGCGAGTCGCGGTCGGTGATCGCCGATCTGCTGGAGGCGTCCGGCGCCAGCGTGCACTTCGCCGACAATCCGCTGCAGCGCATCAAACGCGACGTCGATGTTCTTGCCGGTCATGTGGTGTTCGACTACGACACCAGTCGCGAACTTGCCGGAGCGCTCACACTGGGCATGAAGGTCTCGCGCACCGCGATGGTCTAACAAAGGGGAATCATGGCCGACGATCTGCGTGATCGGATCACGAAAACCTTCCAGAAGAACGTCGCCAACCGAATGATGCGGCTGATGCCGTTCCAGACGCTGCTGGAAACCACCGGCCGCAAGAGCGGTGAGCCCCGCCGCACGCCTCTGGGTGGACGCCGCGAGGGCGACCAGTTCTGGTTCGTCTCGGAATTCGGCGACAAGTCGCAGTACGTCAAGAACATCCAGGCGAATCCGAAGGTCCGCGTCCGGATCAACGGCAGGTGGCATCGCGGCACTGCGCACTTGGTGCCCGACGACGACCCGCACGCACGGCTGCGCTCACTACCTCAGTTCAACAGCTTCGGCGTGCGGACGTTCGGCACCAACCTGCTGACCATCCGGGTCGACCTCGAGAGCTGATCCGAGGGTTGACCCCTGCCCGAAAGTAAAACTAAACTCATTTTTAGTTCGGATCGCCCATTGTCGATGGAGACACCATGGAATCCTTTGTTCACCTCCGAAAAGGCCGTACTCCCCGACGACTGCACGCCGATCTGGATGGGCTGAAAGACGACGAACTCGGGCGCGGCGGCTTCACCGGCCGCACGGCGAACATGTATCGGCGCAACGACCCGACGGCATTCCGCTCGGTCGGCCCATTGCGGCCCGTCGACGTGCTGTCGTCGGAGCTCAAACCGAGCGACGCGAGCGACGCCGCCGGCGGTCCACTGCTGATGTTCAGCAATGCCGACTGCCTCGTGATGCTGTCGCGGCGCAGCGAGCCGATGCCGTTCTTCGTCCGCTACGTCGACGGCGACCTGCTCAGCTTCGTCCACAAGGGCTCGGGTCTGCTCGAGACGGAGTTCGGGCCCCTGCGCTACCGCGAGGGCGACTGGGTCTACATACCCAAGGCGTGCACCTTCCGCCAGGTGCCCGACGAAGAGTCGACACTGCTCATGATCCAGGCCACTGACGAGTTCCGGGTCCCGGCACCGGGGTACCTCGGTCGGCACTTCCCCTTCGATCCATCGCAGGCCGTCATCCCGGAGGCGTCGCCCATCGACGACGATGGGCGTGACGAGTACGAGGTCCGGCTGATCCACTCCCCAATAGATGGGGTGGGGACGACTTCTCTCTTCTACCAACATCATCCGCTGGACGTGGCGGGCTGGCGCGGCGACAATTTCGCGTTCACCTTCAACATCGACGACTACAACGTGGTGACGTCGAACAGCGTGCACCTGCCACCCACGGTGCACCTGTTCATGGAGGCCACCGGCGTCTACGTGATGAACTTCCTGCCCAAGCCCGCCGAAAGCGTGCCAGGCACCGAGCGCACGCCGTGGTACCACCGCAACGTCGACTTCGACGAGATCGCGTTCTTCCACGGTGGATCGCTCTACGGGATCCCGATGCCGCCCGGCTTGGTTTCCCATGCGCCGCAAGGGGTTCACCACGGTGCACCAGAGAAGGCGCGCGAGCGGGCCCGCCGCAAGTTCGATGACTACGACAAGGTCGACTGGTCGGTGATCGCGATCGACACCAGGCGTCGCCTCGTCCCGTCCGAAGAGGTACTCGCCAACGATCTGGGGCAGCACTAGATGACCACCGCGGTGAAGTACGAGTACGACCGAATCCCCTATCTGGTCGCTTACCAGAACAATTCGGGCGTCCGCGACGTCTACGGCGGCGTCGCCGAGCTCGTCATCCTCGAAAGCCATCTGCTGCGTCCGAAGGACAAGCCCTCAGACACCGTATTGGTGTTCATGCATCCCATCGGCGGGGGCGCGTACCTGCCGATGATGAACGCGCTCGCCCGGGCGGGGCACCACGTCATCTATTGCAACAGCCGCTTCCGCGGCACCGACTCCGCGCTGCTGATGGAGAAGGTGGTCGAGGACCTGGGCGAGTGCATCAAGGATGCCAAGAACCGGCTGGGCTACTCGAAGGTGGTCCTCGCCGGGTGGAGCGGCGGCGGATCGCTGTCGGTGTTCTACCAGCAGCAGGCGCAGAACCCGACCGTGACGGCCAGCCCCTCCGGTGACGGCCCCGACCTCACCAAGCTCGGCCTGATCCCGGCCGACGGCATCATGCTGCTGGCCGCGCACGTCAGCCGCCACGGCACGCTGACCGAATGGCTGGACGCGTCGATCCTCGACGAGTCCGACCCGTCCAAGCGCGACCCCGAGTTGGACCTGTACAACCCCGACAACCCCAACCAGCCGCCCTACACCGCGGAGTTCCTCGAGCGCTACCGGGCCGCCCAGATCGCACGCAATCGCCGAATCACCAAGTGGGTCAAGGGCAAACTGGCCGAGTTGAAGGCGCAGGGCCGTCCCGAGGACGAGTTCGCGTTCGTCGTGCACGGCACCATGGCTGACCCGCGGTGGCTCGACCCCACGGTGGATCCGAACGAACGCACCCCCGGACAGTGCTATCTGGGCGATCCTCAGGTGGTGAACAACAGTCCCGTCGGATTGGCCCGGTTCTGCACACTGCGCAGCTGGCTCTCGCAATGGAGCTACGACGACGCCAACGGTGATGCGGTCAAGTGCGGGCCCGACATCGCCGTGCCCGCGCTGGTCATCGGCAACATGGCCGATGACGCCTGCACACCCAGCCACACACAGCGTCTGTTCACCGCGATCGGGCATTCTGACAAGGAGATGTACGAGATCCCCGGCGCGAACCACTACTACTCCGGACCCGATCAGCGCGGCACGCTGCGCGAGGCGGTCGGAATCTGCACCGACTGGCTACACAGGCACGAGTTCTCGACATGACGGTCACCGGCCCGCTCGACGGCATCCGCGTTATCGAGGTCGGCACGCTGATCTCCGGACCGTTCGCCGGACGGCTGCTCGGTGACATGGGCGCCGAGGTCATCAAGATCGAGCCGCCTGGGGCCCCTGATCCGTTGCGCACCTGGGGGCAGGCCGAACTCGAGGGTCACCATTTCTTATGGACGGTGCACGCGCGCAACAAGAAGGCCGTCACGCTGAACCTGCGCAAGGATGCCGGACGCGAACTGTTCCTGGACCTCGTCGAGCGCTCCGACATCATCGTGGAGAACTTCCGGCCCGGCACGCTGGAGAAGTGGAACCTCGGCTACGACGTGCTGCGTGAACGCAATCAGGGCATCATCCTGGTACGGGTCTCCGGATACGGGCAGACCGGACCCGAGGCGCACAAGGCGGGTTACGCGTCGGTCGCCGAGGCGGCCAGTGGCCTGCGGCACATGAACGGGTTCCCCGGCGGTCCGCCCCCGCGACTCGCCCTTTCGCTCGGCGACAGCCTGGCCGGGATGTTCGCCGCCCAGGGCGCACTGGCCGCGCTGTATCGACGCTCGGTCACCGGCAAGGGACAGGTCGTCGACGCCGCGCTCACCGAATCCTGTTTGGCCGTACAGGAATCCACCATTCCGGACTACGACGTGGGCGGTGTGGTGCGCGGACCCTCTGGTACCCGACTGGAGGGTATCGCCCCGTCGAACATCTACCCGACCGCCGACGGCAGCTGGGTCGTCATCGCCGCCAACCAGGACACCGTGTTCCGTCGGCTGTGCGCCGCAATGGGACAACCCGAGCTCTCCACCGACGACCGATTCGTCACTCACGTTGCCCGGGGCCGCAATCAGGATGAACTCGACAAGATCATCGGCGACTGGGCGGCCGCCAGACAACCTGCCGACATCATCGCGACCCTTTCGGAAGCCGGGGTGATCAGCGGACCCATCAACACCGTCGCCGAGGTCGTCGAGGATCCACAGCTGCAGGCCCGCGGGATGATCGCCGACCACTGGGACGAACGCATCGGGCGAAGCGTCAAGGGTCCCGGCGTGATACCGGTGCTTTCGGATACACCGGGCACGATTCGTAACGCCGGCTCGGCCCGGCCCGGCCAGCACAATGACGAGATCTACGGTGGTCTGCTGGGCCGAAGCGATGCCGAGATCATGCAGCTGGCAGAGGAGGGCGTGTTATGAGTGTGCTTCCGACGCATGTCGACATTCGCGACGTCTCTCTGCGCGACGGACTACAGATCGAGGATCCGATTCCGTTGTCGGCCAAGCTCGAACTGCTCGCGGCCGTCGCCGCCACCGGCGTGCGGGAGATGGAGGCGACGGCGTTCGTCTCGCCATCGAAGGTGGCCGCGCTGGCCGACGCGGCCGAACTCGCCGCCGAGCTGCACAACTTCGGAGACATCGAGTTCTCGGCGCTGGTGGCCAGTCCCAACGGCGCCAAGCGCGCGATCGCGTCGGGTTTGCGGTCGATCGAGTACGTGGTGTCGGCCGCCGACGGCCACAGCCAAGCGAACGTAGGTCGCACCACGGCGGAAGCCACCGCGCAGATTCCCGAGATCGTCGCGATCTCCCACGACAGCGGCGTCACCGTCGAGGTCATCATCGCCACGGCGTGGGACTGCCCCTTCGACGGCCCGATACCACCGCAACGCGTGCTGGACATCGTGACCGCCGCCCGCGACCACGGCGCCGATCGCCTCGCGATCGCCGACACCATCGGCACCACCACCCCGCGCCGGGTCAGCGCTCTGGTGGCGCAGGTTCGTCCCCTGATCGGTGACATCCCGCTGGGGGCGCATTTCCACAACACCCGCGGTGCCGGACTGGCCAGCGCCTACGCCGCAGTCGAGGCCGGTGTCACCCGGCTGGACGCGTCAGTCGGCGGGCTCGGCGGCTGTCCGTTCGCGCCGGGCGCCAGCGGCAACATCGCCACCGAAGACCTGGTTTATCTGTTACGGGACAGCGAGATTGACGTCGACGTCGACCTGGAGGGCGCCATCGCCGCCGCCCGCGTCGCTCAGAAAGTCGTCGGGCACGACCTACCGAGCTCGCTGCTGCGTGCCGGCGACCGGATTCTCGGCGACTGACGTGAAGGGACTTGCTCACGTCTCGGCTGTAACCGCATGGCGGAAATGCCGGCCAAAACTCGCCGTCAGGTTACACGCGCGGTCGTTCAGGGCCGGGATGTGACCGTGCCAGCCGAAACCCTCAGTGCCAAGGGTCGCCAGACCAGGGAGGCTATCGAGCAGGCCGCCCGGAAACTCTTCGCCGAGCGCGGGTTTCACGGCACCACCCTTGGTGACATCACGTCGGCGGCCGGCAAATCACCGGCGGCGTTCTATCGCTACTTCGCCGACAAGGAAGATCTGCTGGCCGTCCTCGCTGAGTCCTTCCTGCACGAGGTGGTCGCGCCGTCCGGCCTGAGCGTCGAGCTGCCGGAATCCCCGGACGACGATACGTTCTTTCGCACCGTGGTCACCGGCTACTGGAACATGTTCAAGCAGAACATCGGGATCATGATCGCGGTCGCCCAACTCGCGGCCACGCAGCCCCGCTTCGCCGCGGTGCAGAACGAATTCCGCCGTTTCGGCATCGACATCGTCGCCGCTTCAGTGCGCCGTGCCCAGGAACAGGGCCACGGTGCCGATCTGCATCCCGAGCACACCGCCGCGGCGATCGCGTTGCTCTTCGAGAACTTCACCACTGTTTTCGTCGGCACATCCGGTCTCGGGCTCGAGATGAGTGACGAGGACGCAATCGCCACGCTGTCGAGGATTTGGAAGAAGACGCTGTACGGGTTCTAGAGACCCTGGACGTAAGGAGACACAGTGGATTTCGCCCTCCCGGAGCATCTTCCGGGCCTGCTCGCCGAGATGGATGCGTTCATCGAAACCGAGATCAAGCCGCTGGAACGCGAGAACATGCAGTATTTCGACCATCGCCGGGAGTACGCTCGCACCGACTGGGAGAACGGCGGCATCCCGCGCCGGGAATGGGAGGACCTGCTCGGCGAGATGCGCAGGCGTGCCGATGCGGCCGGTTGGCTGCGTTACGGCCTGCCGTCGCAGTTCGGCGGCCGCGACGGCTCCAACATCGACATGGCTGTCATCCGGGAACACCTGGCGCACAAGGGACTCGGTCTGCACAACGATCTGCAGGACGAATCGTCTATCGTCGGGAACTTCCCGCAGGTCATCATGATGGACCGGTTCGGCACCGATGCGCAGAAGGACGAGTGGATCAACGCCATGTTGACCGGAGAGCGGTCGATGGCGTTCGGGCTGACCGAGCCCAACCACGGGTCGGATGCCACTTGGCTGGAAACCACCGCGATACCGGACGGTGACGAGTGGGTCATCAACGGCGCCAAGCGGTTCAACACCGGTGTGCACCGCGCCACCCACGACCTCGTCTTCGCCCGTACGTCCGGTGAGCCGGGCCAGGCTCGCGGCATCACCGCGTTCCTGGTCCCGACCGATACGCCGGGCTTCACGGTGCCGTACTACTGGTGGACCTTCAACATGCCGACCGACCACGGCGAGGTCGAGCTCAAGGACGTTCGAGTGCCTATCGATGCGGTGCTCGGTGAAGTGGACCGTGGCTTGGAGGTCGGCCAGACGTTCCTGCACGAGAACAGGATTCGGCAGGCCGCCAGCAGCCTTGGCGCCGCGCAGCACTGTATCGACCGCGCGGTCGCCTACGCGGGCGAGCGCATTGTGTTCGGCAAGCCGCTGTCGGTGAACCAGGCTGTGCAGTGGCCGCTCGTCGAATTGCACACCGAGGCCCAGATGGTGCGGCTATTGGTGAGGTACGCGGCCTCCGAGTTGGACCGCAACCACCACATGGAGGTCTCCGACAAGGTGTCGATGGCCAACTATCGCGCCAACCGGCTCGTGTGCGATGCGGCCGATCGGGCGATGCAGGTGTTGGGCGGCATCGGCTACAGCCGTCACGAGCCGATGGAGCACATCTACCGTCATCACCGCCGGTACCGAATCACCGAGGGCGCCGAGGAGATCCAGATGCGACGGGTGGCGCAGCGGCTCTTCGGATTCGGGCGCAAGTGAAGGATCAGCTCGAGGCCGTGCTCCGCACGGAACTGGGCGACGGCGTGGTCGTCGAGAACCTGCGCGCCCTCACGGGCGGGGCGAGCAGGACGACGTGGGCATTCGACGCGGTCACCGATGAGCGGCGGCCGTTGATCCTGCGCACCGGGCCGCCCGACGACGTGCACGCAAGCATGGAGCTGGAGGCCGCTGTGCAGAAGCGTGCAGCCAAAGCCGGCGCCCCTGTCCCCCAGATCGTGACCGCCGATAATTCCCCTGCCGCACTGGGCAACCCGTATCTGATCTGCAACGCGATCGCCGGCGAGACGATCGTCAGGCGGATCTATCGCACCCTCGACGACGCGGGCCGGGACCGGCTGTTGCATCAGTGCGCCCAGGCGCTGGCGGCCGTCCACCGGGCAGACACCGATGTGCCCGGACTCGACGGGTTCGACGACCTTGCCGAGTGGCGGGACCGGCTCGACGAAATGAAGGACACCACAGCAACGTTCGAGTGGGCGTTCCGCTGGCTGGCCGCGAATCGTCCTGCGCCCACCCGGCAGGTGCTCGTGCACGGCGACTTCCGAATGGGCAATCTGATCGTCGACGAGAACGGGTTGGCGGCGGTGCTGGACTGGGAGCTGGTTCATACCGGCGAGGTGTACGAGGACCTGGCGTGGTTCTGCATCCGCGCCTGGCGCTTCGGTGCGCCAGAAGACATGGGCGCGGGTGGTCTCGGCAGCGTCGAGAGTTTCCTGTCGGCCTACGAAGCCGCCGCGGGAACCGAGCTGGATCGCGACGTGTTCCGCTGGTGGCTCACCGTCGCGACCCTGCGCTGGGGAGTCATCTGCCGATTCCAGGCCGAACGGCATCTATCGGGCCTGAACCGGTCGGTCGAATTGGCGGCGATCGGTCGCCGCGTCGCCGAAACCGAATGGGACGTGCTGGATCTGCTCACGGGAGGTGGTCCGAGATGAGCGGGCTGTACGGCCGACCGACCGCGGCCGAACTGGTCGGGGCGGTCGCTGATTTCCTTGACAACGATGTGCGCGGCGCCGTCGGGCCGCCGGTCAACTTCCACGCCCGCGTCGCCGCCAATGTATTGCGCATCGTGGAGCGCGAACTGCGAGACGGGTCCGCCGATGACGTCGCCGCTGCACTCAACGGGCTGGGCTACGCGGACGAAACCGAGCTCGCGATGGCGATCCGCGCCGGCGACCTCGACGACCGGCCCGACGAACTGCTGGCCGGTCTGCGCACGATCGTGCGACGACGCCTCGACGTCAACCACCCCGGCTATGCCGAGTGAATCGGGCGCGCAAACCGACCGCCACGGGCGATACGCGCGCCGAATTCACGAGTCAGAGGCGGCGGATGCGGGCCAGCCAGGCCGGTTCGTCGACCACGGTCCCGACCGGCCGACCGATCGCGTCGGCATGCGGTTCCTGGACCACGCCGCGATAGGTGGTCTCGTCCAGCGCCTCCAGCGTCCAGCCGTCTCGGAACGCCTCGCGAACCACCGCCTCACTGACCTCGGGGCCGAATCCGCGGCCCTTGTCGGACAGCGCCAGCACGTGCACCACCGCGCCCGGCCTGCACACGGCGTGCAGACCGGCGACGTATCGGACGCGGTCCGTGTCGTCGAATATGTGGAACAGCGCGCTGTCGACAATCGTGTCGTAGCGCGGCTCGTCGCCGAGGTTCATCGCGTCGGCGACCTCGAAGTGGGCGTCGACGCCTTTAGCGGCCGCGTTCTCGCGGGCCTGCTCGATCGCCGTCGGGGCGGCGTCGACGCCGAGCACGTCGTACCCGAGGCGGGTGAGCAGGATCGTGTGCTCGCCGGTCCCGCAGCCGGCGTCGAGTACGGCACCGCGGATGAGACCGGCCCGTTCGACGCCGACGATCGCCGGCTGAGGTTCGCCGATCACCCACGGCGCGGTTCGGGTCTTGTAGGCATCGTCGAATCGGGAGAAGGTTGGGGTGGAATCCATGAAGTCCAGGGTTCTACCTCAACCTTGCTTTAGGTCAAGAGAGGTCAGGTGAATGTCCGTTACGGAATCGAGCGTGCTCGTCGACGTTGCCGATCGGCTCTTCGAGGCGATCGCCAACAGCGACATCGTCACGGTGAAGCAGCTGTTCAGCGATGAGGTACTGGTCTGGCATTCGGGCGACACCCGAGACAGCGCGAAAGATCGGGCGGCGCGGATCATCGACTGGTTCATCAATGCGACGACCTCCCGCCGCTACGAGGTACTCGATCGCCAGTTCTTCGACGGCGGTTTCGTACAGCAGCACATCCTGCATGCCGACAGCCGCAACGGGACATCGATCCATATGCGTGTCTGCATCGTCATCAAAGTGGGTACCGCCGGACTGATCACCCGCATCGACGAGTACTTCGACCCGGCGGAAATGGCCCCACTGCTCGATACGTCCAACTGATAGGAGACGACATGGCAAGCCTCAGCGAATTTTTCAGCGACCCGGCGTCGGCCGGAACCTGGACCGCCGTCGCAGATCAATCGACCGTCACGGCGACGAGCAAGTCACTCTGGGGTGTGATGCCGGTAAAGGTACGGTTCACCGAGTTCGACGCCGAGGGCCAAGTCACTGCCCCGCAAACGGTTTCCGGCCGCGTCGACGTCAAGGCGGCATCGCTACGCAGCGGCATCGGCAAACGCGACGAGCATCTGCGCTCCGCCGACTTCTTTGAAGCCGACAAGTTTCCAGACATCAGCGTGGTCGTCAGCTCGGCGGATTCGGTGACCGCCGACACCGTCGGACTGCGCGCGCAGCTCACCATCAAGGGCACGACGAAGCCGGTCGAGTTGAAGGCGAAGGTGACGCCCGTTGGCGACGGCGGAATGCGGCTGACGACGAAGACGACCATCAACCGTCAGGACTTCGGAGTCGACGGCAACCTGATGGGGATGATCACCGACAACGTGACGATCTCCGGCGACCTCGTGTTCCGACGCGCAACCTAGCCGTACGATCGGGCGCATGGTCGAGCAATCACCACTTCGGGTCCTTGTCTACAGCGACAATCCCAGGACTCGAGAGCAGGTGCAGCTCGCGCTTGGAAAGCGCGTGCACCCGGACCTGCCGGAGCTGACGTACGTCGAGATCGCCACCGGTCCGATGGTCATCCGACAGATGGACGAGGGCGGTTTCGATCTGGTGATCCTCGATGGCGAGGCCACTCCGACGGGTGGTATGGGAATTGCCAAGCAGCTCAAGGATGAGATCGCCGACTGCCCGCCCGTCCTCGTGCTCACCGGACGCCCCGACGACGCTTGGCTGGCCAACTGGTCGCGCGCCGAGGCCGCTGTCCCCCATCCGATCGACCCGATCCGGCTGGGCGACGCGGTGGTTTCGCTGCTGCGCACACCCGTGCAGTAACCCAAAACACCAAACTCGCTGTCGCACTTGCCCATTCGCGGCACGACGACATAGCGGAAGTGTGATCTTAGCCATACTAACCCCAAGGTGTGGCGCTCATCCCCATGCCCGCTAGGGTGTGGGTAAGCTCACATCGACAGCCCACGAGGGAGCGTTTGCTCGGCATGGATTTGTACACCCCGATACTGGTACTCGGCGGAATCGCGGCGGTGTTCGCGGTCGGCTCGGTCGGCATTGCTCTGCTGGTCGGCCCGAGGCGCTACAACCAGTCCAAACTCGAAGCCTACGAGTGCGGCATCGAACCAGTCCCGGGACTGGCCAGTGCCCACTCGGCGGGCCAGCGATTCCCGATCAAGTACTACCTGACCGCGATGTTGTTCATCATCTTCGACATCGAGATCGTCTTCCTCTATCCCTGGGCGGTCGCTTTCGACAATCTCGGACTGTTCGCGCTGGTAGAGATGCTTCTCTTCATGGTGGTGGTGTTCGTCGCCTACGCGTACGTCTGGCGGAGAGGTGGCCTGGCATGGGACTAGAAGAGAAACTGCCCGGCGGAATCATGCTGTCGACGGTCGAGAAGGTCGCCGGCTACATCCGCAAGGGCTCGCTGTGGCCGGCGACGTTCGGGCTGGCCTGCTGTGCGATCGAGATGATGGCGACCGCGGGCCCGCGGTTCGACATCTCGCGTTTCGGCATGGAGCGCTTCTCGGCGACGCCTCGCCAGGCCGATCTGATGATCGTCGCAGGTCGGGTGAGTCAGAAGATGGCTCCGGTGCTGCGCCAGATCTACGACCAGATGGCCGAGCCCAAGTGGGTGCTGGCAATGGGCGTGTGTGCGTCCTCGGGCGGGATGTTCAATAACTACGCGATTGTGCAGGGCGTCGACCACGTCGTCCCGGTCGACATCTATCTGCCCGGCTGCCCGCCGCGCCCGGAGATGCTGCTACACGCAATCCTCAAGCTGCACGACAAGATTCAGGAGATGCCACTCGGCGTTCACCGCGAGGAGGCGATTCGCGAAGCCGAGAAGGCAGCCCTGTCGGTCACGCCGACCATCGAGCTCAAGGGTTTGCTGAGGTGACGGAACACAGCAATGGCACCGGTCACGGCCCGCAGGCTGACATCGATCCGCCCGAGGTCATCGGTGTGCGCCGCGGCATGTTCGGCGCCCAGGGCTCCGGTGACACGTCCGGTTATGGCCGCCTCGTCCGCTCCGTCGCGCTGCCGGGCAGTTCGCCACGCCCCTACGGCGGTTTCTTCGACGAGGTGGTCGACACACTGGCCGCGGCACTGGGCGAGGACGGCTACGCGGAGTCGATCGAGCGGGTGGTGGTCTATCGCGATGAGCTGACGCTGGAGGTTCGGCGTGAGCAGCTGCCCGCGGTGGCCCAGGCGCTGCGCGATGATCCCGGCCTGAAGTTCGAACTGTGCCTTGGGGTCAGCGGCGTGCACTACCCGGACGACGAAGGGCGCGAGCTGCACGCGGTGTATCCGCTGATGTCGATCACGCACAACCGTCGCATCCGCGTGGAAGTCGCCGCTGCCGACGCCGACCCCCACATCCCGTCGCTGTACGCGGTGTATCCGACCGTCGACTGGCACGAACGCGAAACCTACGACTTCTTCGGCATCATCTTCGACGGCCATCCCGCGCTGACGCGCATCGAGATGCCCGACGACTGGGTAGGCCACCCGCAGCGCAAGGACTACCCGCTAGGCGGTATCCCCGTCGAGTACCACGGCGCTGAGATTCCGCCGCCCGATCAGCGGAGGTCCTACAACTGATGAATTCACCGGACAATCCGGCCAATCCTTCTGATTCGGGCGGAACCGAAACCGTGGTCGTCGTCGGCGGCCAAGACTGGGATCAGGTCGTGGAGGCCGCGAAACAAAACGCGGCCTCCCACGCCGGGGAACGCATCGTGGTCAACATGGGCCCCCAACATCCCTCCACGCACGGGGTGCTGCGCCTGATCCTGGAGATCGAGGGCGAAACGATCGTCGAGATCCGTTGCGGCATCGGCTATCTCCACACCGGCATCGAGAAGAACCTCGAGTTCCGCACCTGGACTCAAGGTGTCACGTTCGTCACCCGAATGGATTACCTGTCACCGCTTTTCAACGAGACGGTGTACTGCCTGGGTGTCGAGAAGCTCCTCGGCGTCACCGACGACATCCCCGAACGCGCCAGCGTTATCCGCGTGATGATGATGGAACTCAACAGGATCTCCAGCCACCTGGTCGCCCTGGCCACCGGCGGCATGGAACTGGGCTCCATGGGCGCGATGTTCTACGGATTCCGCGAACGCGAGCAGATCCTGTCGCTGTTCGAAACCATCACCGGGCTACGGATGAACAACGCCTACATCCGCCCCGGCGGGGTGGCCATGGATCTGCCCGACGAGGCCATCGGCCAACTACGCGACATGCTCACGTTGATGCCCAAGCGGCTCAAGGACCTCGAGGACCTGCTGTCGGAGAACTACATCTGGAAGGCGCGCACCCAGGGCATCGGCTATCTGGGTCTGGAAGGGTGCATGGCGCTGGGCATCACCGGTCCCTGCCTGCGCTCCACCGGACTGCCCCACGACCTGCGCAAGTCGCAGCCCTACTGCGGGTATGAGACCTACGACTTCGACGTCATCACCGACGACGCCTGCGACTCCTATGGCCGCTACCTGATCAGGGTCAAAGAAATGCACGAGTCGCTCAAGATCATCACCCAATGCGTCGACCGACTCGACGTGCCCAATCCCGGACCGGTGATGATCCAGGACAAAAAGCTGGCCTGGCCCGCCGACCTCAAACTCGGCCCCGACGGGCTCGGCAACTCCGAAGAACACATCGCCAAGATCATGGGCCACTCCATGGAGGGCTTGATCCACCACTTCAAGCTTGTCACCGAAGGCATCCGCGTCCCCGCCGGGCAGGTCTATGTAGCGGTCGAATCCCCGCGCGGCGAACTCGGAGTACACATGGTCTCCGACGGCGGCACCCGGCCCTACCGCGTGCACTACCGCGACCCCTCCTTCAACAACCTGCAAGCCGTCGCCGCCATGTGCGAAGGCGGCATGGTCGCCGACGCCATCACCGCGGTGGCATCGATCGACCCGGTAATGGGTGGGGTGGACCGCTGATGAGCGCTTGCGCGAAGAAGAGACAACCGCTGATGAGCGCCTGCGCGAAGAAGAGGCTGTTATGACTGTGTTCCTCGAGCTCGGTCAGCGCCCCGATGAGCCGGGCCCGCCGATTCACGGCGCCAAGATATATCCAGCCGAGGTGGCGGCGCGCCTGGCGGCAGACGCCGAGACGGTCATCGCCCGCTATCCGCAGAGCCGTTCGGCGTTGTTGCCACTGCTGCACCTCGTCCAGTCCGAAGACGGATGCCTGACACCCGCGGGTATCGCGTTCTGCGCCAAGCAGTTGGGGCTGACCGACGCCGAAGTCACCGCGGTAGCCACCTTCTACTCCATGTACCGCCGCACGCCGACCGGTGAATACCTGGTCGGCGTGTGCACAAACACGCTGTGCGCGATCATGGGCGGCGACGCGATTCTCGAAGCGCTCGAAGACCACCTGGGTGTACACGCCGGCGAAACCACCGAAGACGGCAAGGTCACCCTCGAGCACGTCGAGTGCAACGCCGCATGCGACTACGCACCGGTCGTGATGGTCAACTGGGAGTTCTTCGACAACCAGACACCGTCATCCGCCCGCGACCTCGTCGACGGCTTACGCGACGGCACGCCGCCCATGCCGACCCGTGGCGCGCCGCTGTGCAAGTTCAAAGAGACTGCGAGAGTCCTTGCAGGCCTGCCCGATCCGCAGGCAGCCGCCGCGCAGACCCCGACCGGGGACGCGACGCTGGCCGGGCTGCGGATCGCCAAGGAACGTGGCATGGAGGCGCCCGCCGCCGACGCGGTGACGGATTCTCACAGCGGGCCTGACGACGAGAAGGTCGCGACCGAGGCGACAAAGGATCAAGCGGCCCCCGCACCGTCCGCCGACGTACCGGCCAAGCCGAACGAACCCGAAACCGACCCGGACGCAACGGAATCGAAGACATGACACCACTGACTCCCGTTTTGAGCCGGTTCTGGGACGAACCAGAACCCTGGTCGATGGAAACCTACCGCCGGCATGACGGCTACCAGGCACTCGACAAAGCGCTCAAAATGGACCCCGACGACCTCATCGCCACCGTGAAGGATTCGGGCCTGCGGGGGCGCGGCGGCGCAGGCTTCCCGACAGGCACCAAATGGTCGTTCATCCCGCAGGACGACTCCGGCGCCGGCGCCAAGCCGCACTACCTCGTCGTCAACGCAGACGAGTCCGAACCCGGCACGTGCAAAGACATTCCGCTGATGCTGACCACCCCGCACTTCCTGGTGGAGGGCGTCATCATCGCGGCGTACGCGATTCGCGCGCATCACGCGTTCATCTACGTCCGCGGCGAGGTGGTGCCGGTACTTCGGCGACTGCAGGCGGCTGTCGCCGAGGCGTACGAGGCCGGCTATCTGGGAACGAACATCCTCGACTCGGGCTTCGATCTGGAACTGATTGTGCACGCCGGGGCGGGCGCTTACATCTGCGGTGAGGAGACAGCGCTGCTGGACTCCCTGGAGGGCCGTCGCGGGCAGCCGCGCCTGCGCCCACCGTTCCCCGCCGTCGCCGGTCTGTACGCCTCTCCGACGGTGGTCAACAACGTCGAATCCATCGCCAGCGTGCCGCCGGTGCTGCTCAACGGAGTGGACTGGTTCCGGTCGATGGGAACCGAGAAATCCCCGGGCTTCACGCTGTACTCGCTGTCCGGTCACGTCACCACCCCCGGCCAGTACGAGGCGCCGCTGGGCATCACGATGCGCGAACTGCTCGACTACGCAGGCGGTATCCGGGCCGGCCACAGTCTCAAGTTCTGGACGCCGGGGGGTTCGTCCACACCACTGCTGACCGACGAACACCTCGACGTGCCTTTGGATTACGAAGGCATGGCGGGGGTCGGAACGATGCTGGGCACCAAGGCGTTGCAGGTCTTCGACGAGACCACCTGCGTCGTCCGCGCGGTGCGCCGCTGGACCCAGTTCTACGCTCACGAATCGTGCGGCAAATGCACACCGTGCCGGGAGGGCACTTACTGGCTGGCGCAGATCTATGCACGGCTGGAGACCGGCACGGGTACCGAAGCCGATATCGAGAAGTTGTTGGACATCGCCGACAACATCAACGGGAAGTCGTTCTGCGCGTTGGGTGACGGCGCGGCCGCGCCCATCCTGTCGTCGATCAAGTTCTTCCGCGACGAGTACTACCAGCATCTGTCCGGCGGCTGCCCGTTCGATCCGCACGCCTCGGCTCTGATGGCAACGGAAGGGGTGGGGGTCTAGATGACCGTGACCGAACCGGCCCACGACGCCCCGCCCGTCGAAATGGTGAACCTCACCATCGACGGTGTGGAGGTCAGTGTCCCCAAGGGCACCTTGGTGATTCGCGCCGCCGAGCTGATCGGCATTCAGATCCCGAGGTTCTGCGACCACCCACTGCTCGACCCCGTCGGCGCGTGCAGGCAGTGTCTGGTCGAGGTCGAAGGCCAGCGCAAGCCCATGGCCTCGTGCACGATCACGTGCACACCCGACATGGTGGTGAAGACCCAGCTGACGTCGGAGTCCGCCGACAAGGCACAGCAGGGTGTCATGGAACTCCTGCTAATCAACCACCCACTCGACTGCCCCGTGTGCGACAAGGGCGGTGAATGCCCGCTGCAAAACCAGGCGATGTCCAACGGCCGCCCCGAAACCCGCTTCGAGGACGTCAAGCGCACCTTCCCGAAACCGATCAACATCTCGTCGGAGGTGCTGCTCGACCGGGAGCGCTGCGTGCTGTGCGCGCGCTGCACCCGGTTCTCCGAGCAGATCGCCGGCGACCCGTTCATCGATCTGCTCGAACGCGGTGCCCTGCAACAGGTCGGCATCGCACCCGGCGAGCCGTTCCAGTCGTACTTCTCCGGCAACACCGTGCAGATCTGCCCGGTCGGTGCCCTCACCAGCGCGGCCTACCGCTTCCGCGCCCGGCCGTTCGACCTGGTCTCCAGCCCCAGCGTGTGTGAACACTGCGCGTGCGGGTGTGCCGAACGTACCGATCACCGCCGCGGAAAGGTCATGCGCCGGTTGGCCGGTGACGACCCGGAGGTCAACGAGGAATGGAACTGCGACAAGGGACGGTGGGCGTTCACCTACCCGACCCTGGGCGATCGCATCACCACCCCCCTGGTTCGCGAGGACGGTGAACTTCGACCGGCGTCGTGGTCGGAGGCCATCAGCGTGGCATGCGCGGGGCTGGCCGCGGCACGCGGCAACGCCGGAGTGCTGGTCGGTGGGCGACTGACCGTCGAGGACGCCTACGCGTACTCGAAGTTCGCCCGAATGGTGCTGAATACCAACGACATCGACTTCCGGGCCCGCGCTCACAGCGCGGAAGAAGAGGAGTTCCTCGCCGCGCACATCGCAGGCCAGCCGCTGACAGTGACCTACGCCGACCTCGAGAACGCACCCGCGGTGCTGCTGGCCGGGTTGGAGCCCGAAGAAGAAGCACCGATTGTGTTCCTGCGGTTGCGTAAGGCCGTCCGCAAGCACGGGTTGCAGGTGAAGTCGATCGCGCCATTCGCCACCCGGTCGCTGGGCAAGCTGCGCGGCGAACTGATCGCCACGATGCCCGGCGGTGAAGGCGCGGCACTCGACGCGCTTGCCGATGACGCTCAGCTGAAACTGCGCGGTGCCGTCATCGTGGTCGGTGAGCGCCTCGCCACCTCGCCCGGAGCGCTTTCAGCCGCAGGCAGATTGGCCGCAGCGACCGGTGCTCGACTGGCATGGATACCGCGACGAGCCGGTGAGCGCGGCGCGCTGGAGGCGGGTGCGCTGCCCGGCCTGTTGCCCGGTGGCCGACCGGTCAGCGATACCGCGGCCCGCGAGCAGACCGCCGCCGGCTGGCATGTCGGTGAGCTACCGAGCACCCCAGGACGCGACACCGCGGGCATTCTGGACGCCGCCCGCACGGGCGAGCTGGGCGCGCTGCTGGTCGGCGGCGTCGAGCTCGCCGACCTACCCGATCCGGACGCGGCGCTGGCAGCGATCGACGCAGCGCCGTTCGTGGTGAGCCTCGAGCTGCGCGAGAGTGACGTCACCGAACGCGCCGACGTGGTCTTCCCGATCGCGCCCGTCGTCGAGAAGGGCGGAGCGTTCATCAACTGGGAGGGCCGGATTCGCCCGTTCGAACCCGCGCTGCAAACCAACGCCACACCCGACCGGCGGGTCCTGCAATTCCTCGCCGACGAGCTCGGCGTCGACCTCAACATGCCGACGGCACTGGCCGCCGGTGAGGAGTTGGCGCAGCTCGGGCTGTGGGCGGGCGAGCGGACGGGCGCGCCGACGGTGTCGTCGTCGCAGCCCGAAAAGCCCGGCGAAGGCCAGGCGGTGCTCGCCGGTTGGCGGATGCTGCTGGACGACGGACGCCTGCAGGACGGTGAACTGCATCTCGCAGGCACCGCCCGCCAACCGGTCACTCGGCTGTCGTCGGCCACCGCGGCCGAAATCGGGGCTGCGGACGACGATCTGGTGACCGTGCGCACCGAACGCGGCGAAGTCACGCTGCCCCTGGCGATCACCGAGATGCCCGACGGCACCGTGTGGCTGCCGATGAACTCACCCCAGTCGGCGGTGTACCGGCAGCTCGGTGTGACCACGGGAACCGTCGTCTCGATCGAACGGGCCCACCTGTGACGCCGGATATGACCTACCCCGACCCCACGCTCTTCGGGCACGACCCGTGGTGGCTGATCGTCCTCAAGGCTGTCGCGATCTTCGCGTTCCTCATGTTGTCGCTGCTCGTGGCGATCCTCATGGAACGCAAGATCCTCGGCTACATGCAGATGCGGCCCGGCCCCAACCGTGTCGGCCCATGGGGCCTGCTGCAATCGCTGGTCGACGGCGTCAAGCTGGCCCTCAAGGAGGGGCTGATTCCCGCCGGCGTCGACAAGTTCATCTATCTGGCAGCGCCGGTCATCTCGGTGGTCCCCGCGTTCATCGCATTCTCCGTGATTCCGATGGGCGGTGAGGTGTCGATCTTCGGCCATCGGACCGCCCTTCAACTGACCGATATGCCCGTCGCGGTGCTGTTCGTCCTGGCCGCCACGTCGATCGGGGTCTACGGAATCGTGTTGGCGGGCTGGGCCTCCGGCTCCACCTACCCACTGTTGGGTGGGTTGCGCTCCAGCGCTCAGGTGATCTCCTACGAGATCGCGATGGCCCTGTCCTTCGCGGCGGTCTTCATCTACGCGGGCACGATGTCGACGTCGGGCATCGTCGCCTCGCAGGCGGGCCTCTGGTTCATCTTTCCGCTGCTGCCATCGTTCATCATCTACCTCGTCTCGATGGTCGGCGAAACCAACCGGGCCCCTTTCGATCTGCCCGAGGCAGAGGGCGAACTCGTCGGCGGATTCCACACCGAGTACTCGTCGATCAAGTTCGCGATGTTCATGCTCGCCGAGTACGTCAACATGTTCACGGTGTCGGCGCTGGCGACCACGCTGTTCTTTGGCGGATGGCACGCCCCGTGGCCGATCAACATGTGGGACGGCGCCAACACCGGCTGGTGGCCACTGCTGTGGTTCGTGGCGAAGGTGTGGGGCTTCATGTTCATCTTCTTCTGGCTGCGAGGAACGCTGCCCCGCATGCGATACGACCAGTTCATGGCGCTGGGCTGGAAGGTCCTCATTCCGGTCTCGCTGGTCTGGATCGTGATCGTGTCGTCCGTCCGGACCTTGCGCAACGAGGGCGTCGATCAACTGACCACCTACCTGATCACTATCGCCATCGTGGTCGGATTGCTGGTGCTGTTCGCGTTGTGGAGAACGGTGCGCGCCAGAAACATTCGGAAGATCCCTGAGCCGACAGCGGAGCCGGGCACGTTCCCGGTACCACCGCTGCCCGACAAGGAGATGGCTTCAAAGGAGAAGACGCATGCCTAAGTTCCTCGACGCGATCGCGGGTTTCGGGGTCACCTTTTCCACGATGTTCAAGAAGCGAATCACCGAGGAGTACCCGGAGAAGCCGGGCCCGGTCGCCAAGCGCTACCACGGGCGGCACCAACTCAACCGCTACCCCGACGGGCTGGAGAAATGCATCGGCTGCGAGTTGTGCGCGTGGGCCTGCCCCGCCGACGCCATCTTCGTCGAGGGCGCGGACAACAAAGAGGACGAACGGTTCTCCCCCGGTGAGCGTTACGGCCGCGTGTACCAGATCAACTACCTGCGCTGCATCGGCTGCGGGCTGTGCATCGAGGCATGCCCGACCCGGGCACTGACGATGACCAACGAATACGAAATGGCCGACGACAACCGCGCCGATTTGATCTGGGGCAAGGACAAACTCCTCGCCCCATTGAAGTCCGGCATGCTTCCCCCGCCCCATCCGATGCAACCGGGAAGCACCGACGAGGACTACTACCGCGGCAACATCAAGCCCGTCACCGAGGATGTGACGTGACACTGGAGTTTCTCGCATCAGCGGCCGCCGACGTCGCCGGCCACACCTCCACCACCGAAGCAGTCCTGTTCTGGGTGCTGGGCACCGTCGCGGTCGCCGGCGCGGTCGGTGTGGTCGCCGCACCGAAAGCGGTGTACTCGGCGATGTTCCTGGCCACCACGATGATCGTGCTCGCGGTCTTCTACATCGCGCAGGACGCGCTGTTCCTCGGCGTCGTGCAGATCGTGGTCTACACCGGCGCCGTGATGATGCTCTTCCTGTTCGTGCTCATGCTCATCGGCGTCGACACCTCCGAGTCGCTGGTCGAAACGATTCGGGGACAACGCGTTGCGGCGATCGTCGTCGGCCTGGGCTTCGGCATCATGCTCATCGCGGGCATCGGCAGCGTCTCGGTGGGCGGATTCGTCGGCCTAGAGGAGGCTAACGCCGGCGGCAACGTCCAGGGTCTGGCCGCCCTCATCTTCACCGAGTACCTGTGGGCTTTCGAGCTGACCGGTGCGCTGCTGATCACCGCCGCTCTTGGCGCGATGGTGCTGGCACACCGCGAACGCTTCGAACGACGCAAGACCCAGCGTGAACTGGCGCAGGAGCGTTTGCAGCCGGGCGGGCACCCGACGACGTTGCCCAACCCCGGTGTCTACGCACGTAACAACGCCGTCGACATGGCGGCCCGTCTTCCCGACGGTTCGGCGTCCGAGCTGTCGGTGAGCGCGCTCCTGCAGAAGCGAACCGTGACCAGCGACGGTGGTGACGACAAGTGAACCCGGACAACTACCTGTACCTGTCGGCGTTGTTGTTCACCATCGGCGCCTCCGGTGTGCTGTTGCGCCGCAACGCCATCGTCATGTTCATGTGTGTGGAGCTGATGCTCAACGCCTGCAACCTGGCGTTCGTGACGTTCTCACGCATGCACGGGCATCTCGACGGCCAAATGGTCGCCTTCTTCACCATGGTGGTCGCCGCCTGTGAGGTGGTGATCGGGTTGGCCATCATCATGACGATCTTCCGTACCCGCCGTTCGGCCTCGGTCGACGACGCCAGTCTGCTGAAACACTAAGGTGCGATGACGATTCCAGTGTGGCTCACTATCGCCCTGCCGCTGGCGGGCGCGACGATACTTCTGTTGGGCGGACGGCGCACGAACGGCTGGGGCCACCTGCTGGGCACCGCGGCCTCACTCGGCGCCTTCGTGGTCGGCGCGGTGCTGTTCACCGACATGCTCGGTCGCGACGCCGAACAGCGCACCGTGCATGAATCGTTGTTCAGCTGGGTGCCCGTCGCCGGCCTGCAGGTCGACTTCGGGCTGCACCTCGACCAGCTGTCGATGTGCTTCGTGCTGCTGATCACAGGGGTCGGCTCGCTGATCCACATCTACTCCATCGGCTACATGGCCGAAGATCCCGAGCGGCGACGCTTTTTCGCCTACCTCAACCTGTTCCTGTCCGCGATGCTGCTGCTGGTGCTCGCCGACAACTACTTAGGGCTGTACGTCGGCTGGGAGGGCGTGGGCCTCGCGTCATACCTGCTGATCGGGTTCTGGCAACACAAACCATCGGCGGCGACCGCGGCGAAGAAGGCCTTCATCGTCAACCGTGTCGGTGACATCGGCCTGGCCGTCGCGCTGATGGTGATGTTCGCCTATATCGGGTCCATCTCCTTTCAGGGCGTCTTCGCCGCCGCGCCGAATGTCAGTGAGGGCGTGCTCACCGCGATCGGCCTGTTGCTGCTGCTGGCGGCGTGCGGCAAGTCCGCACAGGTGCCGCTGCAGTCCTGGCTCGGCGACGCGATGGAGGGCCCGACACCGGTGTCGGCGCTCATCCACGCCGCGACGATGGTGACCGCGGGCGTCTACCTGATCGTGCGATCCGGCCCGGTCTTCGACCTCGCGCCGTATGCGCAACTCGGTGTCGTGATCGTCGGCGCGGTGACGCTGCTGTTCGGCGCGATCGTCGGCTGCGCCAAGGACGACATCAAAAAAGCGCTCGCCGCGTCGACGATGAGCCAGATCGGCTACATGGTGCTGGCGGCCGGCCTCGGACCGGCCGGGTACGCGTTCGCGATCATGCACCTGCTCACCCACGGCTTCTTCAAGGCCGGCCTGTTCCTCGGTGCCGGCTCGGTTATGCACGGGATGAACGACGAGGTCAACATGCGCCGCTACGGCGGCCTGCGCAAGGCGCTGCCGATCACCTTCGCCACCTTCGGGCTCGGTTACCTGGCGATCATCGGCGTGCCGCCGTTGGCCGGCTTCTTCTCCAAGGACGGCATCATCGAAGCCGCGCTCGGCGCGGGCGGCGTCAAGGGCTACCTCCTGGGCGGCGCGGCGATCCTCGGCGCAGGCATCACCGCGTTCTACATGACCCGGGTGATGCTGATGACGTTCTTCGGCGAAAAGCGTTGGGCGCCTTCGGGGGCGAGCGAAGCGACGGGAGAAGCCGAGTTCCATCCGCATGAGTCACCGAAGGTCATGACGTGGCCGATGATCCTGCTGGCCATCGGATCAGTCGGCTCCGGCGCGGCGTTCGCCATCGGCGGCACGCTCGAGCACTGGCTGGAACCCGTCGTCGGCGCACACGAGATCCACCACGTCGCCCCGGTGTGGGTGGTCACCACCGTGATCCTGGCCGTGGTGGCCGTCGGCATCGCGATCGCCTACCGCATGTACGGCAAGCGTGAGATTCCCGTCGAGGTTCCCGCCGGGTCGGTACTCGCCGTGGCGGCACGCCGAGACCTCTACGGCGACGCACTCAACGAAGAACTGTTCATGCGGCCGGGTCAGCTGGTCGCCAGGGGGTTGGTCGAAATCGACGATGAGGTAGTCGACGGCGCGGGAACCGGATTGGCGGCGCTGGTGTCCCGCTCCTCCACCGGGCTGCGTCAGTTGCAGACCGGGTTCGCCCGCTCCTACGCGTTGTCGATGTTGGCCGGCGCCTTACTCGTCGTCGGCGCGATCCTGGCGGTGCAACTGTGGTGACCTCATTCCCGTGGTTGACGGTGCTGTGGGTGGTGCCGATGGTGGGCGCCGCGATCGTGATCCTGCTGCCCGCGTCGCTGCGCGCGGCCTCCAAGTGGCTGGCGCTGATCGTCTCGGTGGTGGTGCTGGCCATCACGGTGCTGCTCGCGGTCAACTTCGATCCCGCCGGAGACCAATACCAGTTCGTCGAATCCCATAAGTGGATACCGTCATTCGGCACCGGCTACATCCTCGGTCTGGACGGCATCGCACTCGCGATCGTCGCCCTCACCGCGGTGCTGGTGCCACTGCTGCTGATCGCGGGCTGGAACGACGTCAGCGACCAGGCCGCCTGGGGCGGACGCTCCACCCACGCCTACTTCGCGCTCACGCTAGCCGTCGAGGGCATGGTCATCATGTCGCTCGTCTCGCTGGACATCCTGCTGTTCTACGTCTTCTTCGAGGCGATGCTGATCCCGATGTACTTCCTCATCGGCGGCTTCGGGGGATCTGGAGGAAGCCGAACCCAGGCTTCTAAAGCAGCCGTGAAGTTCCTGCTGTACAACTTGTTCGGCGGTCTGGTCATGCTGGCCGCGGTGATCGGCCTGTACGTCGTGACCGCGGGCAGCGACGCCTTCGAGTCGGGCACGTTCGACTTCCGCTTGATCGTCGAGGCGGTGTCCAGCGGCGAGTTCGTCGTCAATCCGGCCGTGATGAATCTGCTGTTCCTCGGCTTCATGTTCGCGTTCGCGGTGAAGGCTCCGCTATGGCCCTTCCACCGCTGGCTGCCCGACGCCGCGGTCGAGGCCACGCCCGCCAGTGCCGTGCTGATGATGGCGATCATGGACAAGGTCGGCACGTTCGGCATGCTGCGGTACTGCCTGCAGTTGTTCCCCGACTCGGCAACGTATTTCCGGCCGATGATCATCACGCTCGCCGTGATCGGGATCGTCTACGGAGCGATCGTCGCGATCGGCCAGACCGACGTGATGCGCCTGATCGCCTACACGTCGATCTCCCACTTCGGCTTCATCATCCTCGGCATCTTCGTGATGACCAGCCAGGGCCAGTCCGGGTCGACGCTGTACATGGTCAACCACGGCCTGTCGACGGCGGCGCTGTTCCTGATCGCGGGATTTCTGGTGTCGCGCAGGGGCAGTCGCCTCATCGAGTCGTACGGCGGGGTGCAGAAGGTCGCACCGGTGCTCGCCGGCACCTTCCTGGTATCAGGCCTGGCGACCCTGTCACTGCCGGGTCTGGCACCGTTCATCAGCGAATTCCTGGTACTGGTCGGCACGTTCACCCGCTACCCGGTATTCGCGGTGTTCGCGTCGACCGCGCTGGTGCTGTCCGCGGTCTACATCCTGTGGATGTACCAGCGGATGATGACCGGGCCCGTCAAGGACGGCAACGACAAGCTCCGCGACCTCGTCCCACGCGAAATCCTGGTCGTCGCACCGCTCATCGCGCTGCTGATCGTGCTGGGCGTCTATCCCAAACCCGCGTTGGACGTGATCAACCCGGCGGTCACTCACACGCTGACCACCATCGACCAACCTGATCCGGTTCCTCAGTTCGCAGAAGGGCCGACGCGATGAACCTGCAAACGCCCGTCGTCGAATATGACCTGCTGTCCCCGATGCTGATTGTCTTCGGCGTGGCCATCCTCGGTGTCCTTGTCGAGGCGTTTCTGCCGCGCCAGCGCAGGTACACCGCTCAGCTCGTACTGTGCCTCGGCGGCCTGATCGCCGCACTGGTCGCCGTCGTGATGCTGGCCCGCGATCTGCACGGCACGATCGGCCACACCGCGATCATGGGCGCCGTCGTCATCGACAAGCCGGCGTTGTTCCTCCAGGCCACGATCCTGCTCGTCGGGGTGCTGGGCATCCTGCTCATCGCCGAACGTCAGATCGGGTCAGAACCGGAGGGCGGCAACGGATCTCGAGGGTTGGACGGGTTCACGCCGCAGGCGTCCGCGATTCCCGGGTCGGTCGCCGAACAGCTCGCCACCAAGGCCGGGGTGATCCAGACCGAGGTGTTTCCGCTGACCATGTTCGCGGTCGGCGGCATGCTGCTGTTCCCCGCCGCCGACGACCTGCTGACGATGTTCATCGCGCTCGAGGTGCTGTCGCTGCCCCTGTACCTGCTGTGCGGCCTCGCCCGCAGGCGCCGTCTGCTCTCGCAGGAAGCCGCGCTCAAATACTTTCTGCTCGGCGCCTTCTCGTCTGCGTTCTTCTTGTTCGGTGCCGCGATGCTGTACGGCTACTCGGGGACGCTGGATCTCCGTGAGATCGCCGCGGTCGTATCCGCCGGGTCAGGCAAGACGTCACTGGCCCTGATCGGTACCGCGATGCTGCTGGTGGGCGTGCTGTTCAAGGTCGGTGCTGTGCCGTTCCACTCGTGGATTCCCGACGTATATCAGGGCGCGCCGACCCCGATCACCGCGTTCATGGCCGCCGCCACCAAGATCGCCGCCTTCGGTGCGATGCTGCGGGTGTTCTACGTCGCGCTGCCCGAACTGCGCGACGACTGGCGGCCAGTGCTGTGGGCGATCGCGATCCTGACGATGGTCGTGGGCACGGTCACGGCCATCACGCAGACCGATGTGAAGCGCATGCTGGCGTATTCGGCGGTGGCGCATACCGGGTTCATCCTCACCGGTGTGATCGCCGAGAACGAGTCTGGGTTGTCGTCGACCCTGTTCTATCTGTTCGCCTACGGATTCAGCACCGTCGGCGCGTTCGCGGTGGTGAGCCTGGTCCGCAATGCTGCGGGTGAAGAAGACACCGCGATGGCGCGCTGGGCAGGGCTCGGCAGACGATATCCCGTCGTGGCGGTGGTGTTCTCGCTGTTCCTGCTCGCGTTCGCGGGTATCCCGTTGACGAGCGGATTCGTCAGCAAGTTCGCGGTCTTCAAGGCAGCAGGCGAGGGCGGCGCGATACCGCTGGTCATCGTCGGCGTGCTCGCCAGCGCCGTCGCCGCGTACTTCTACGTGCGGGTCATCGTGTTGATGTTCTTCACCGACCCGCCCGACGACGCACCGACCGTCGTGGTGCCCAGCGTGCTCAGCACCGCCGTTGTCACGGTCACCGCGGCCGTCACGTTCGCCCTCGGCGCGCTGCCACAGCCGCTGCTGGACCTGGCGAACACCGCCAATCAATTCCTGCGGTAGCTTCGCGCGATACGCCGCTACCAGGTTCGCCGCTGGCAGCGCACAGACGAGAAGGCGAGTTTGCCAGCATGACTCCTACACGAATCGTCGCCCGGACCGACATCGGCGCGGTCCGAGTGCTGACGCTCAACCGCCCCGAAGCCCGAAATGCCCTGAGTCGCGACCTGATCCGCGCGACCTACACCGCGTTGACCGACGCCGACGCCGACGATTCGGTGCGCGCCGTCGTACTCACCGGCGCCGACCCGGCGTTCTGCGCAGGCGTCGACCTCAAGGAGGCGCAGCGCTTCGGCACCGAGTACTTCGCGGAATTCCGGTCACACAGCTGCATCGAGGCCACCGGGAGAATGCGCACCCCGATCATCGCCGCGATCAACGGGGCGGTGTTCACCGGTGGTCTTGAAATGGCGCTCGGCTGCGACTTTCTCATCGCATCGGAGCGGGCGGTGTTCGCCGACACGCACGCCCGCGTCGGCATCCTGCCCGGCGGCGGCATGACGGCACGCCTCCCCCAGCTCGTCGGCCTCGGGATGGCCAGGCGCCTTTCGATGACCGGCGAAGTAATCGATGCGGCGCGCGCCGAGCACATCGGACTGGTGACCGAGGTCGTCCCCCACGACCGTCTTCTCGACCGGGCGCTGGAGTTGGCGGCGCAGATCGCCGAGGTTCCCGGCCCAACGATGCTGGGGCTCAAGGAGATCTACACGACGGGCGCGGCCGCCGTCATCGATCCGGCGCTGGCCGCCGAAGACAGCATCGCGAACGCGCAGAGCCGCGATTTCGCTGGTCTCGGCGATCGGTTCCGTGCGGTGACCGAGCGCAACAAGGGTCAGATAGAGGGCTAGCGCGGACGCTTGAGAATGAACTCGACCGTGCGGCGACCATTGAACTCCGGCCGCGGCTCGGTCGTCATGTCCACCTGCTGGCGCGCCTGTTCGAGCACAGGCGTATTCGGGTCGAGCGCCGAAAGGTAGACCTCGTGCGCGGCGAGCGAGGCGACTGCCCGCTCGTAGCACTTGTCGTCGATCACCTCGGCATGGGTCGCGTCGGGACCGTTCTCGAACAACCACCGTGGCGGGTCGGACAGCGAATCGTAGGCGTCGGCAACGGCATTGGAGAATTCGATGTGGTCGCGCTGATTCGGCGCGTCGGGCGCCCATCGAGGGCCGCTGTAGATCGTGACGACCACATCGGGCGCCAGGTCGCTGATGGTCTCGGCGATCTTGGCCCGCAGTTCAGGCGTGTTGCGGATGTCGCTGTCGGGAAAGTCCCAGAAGTCGACGTGCTCGACGCCGACGATGGCGGCCGAGCGACGCTGTTCGCCTTCGCGCAACGGGCCGGCCTGCTCCGCAGGCATACCGGCTATGCCTACTTCGCCCCGGCACGCCAACGCGTAACGCACGGTCTTGCCCGACGCCGTCCACTTGGCGACTGCGGCGGCGACGCCGTACTCGGGATCGTCGGGATGCGGCACCAGCACCAGCGCGCTGTCCCAGTCGGAAGGGAACGGTTGAAGATCAGCCACGCCTGCTATGCGACCACACCGTGGACGACGATCGCGGTGGTCTGGTCAACCCAATCGGCGCCGAGGGGCTCGTCGGGCCACAACAACATCCGCAGCAGGGTGGCACCGCCGATCACCTCGACGAGCCTGTCCGGATCGATGTCGGCATGTACCTCGCCGCGCACGACGGCGTCGGCCAATCGGGTACGCACAGCGGCGTACGCACCGGTGAAGCGTTCCATGACGCGGGCGTTGAGATCGGCATCGGCGGACATGTCGGAGATCAGTCCGGGCAGCGCAGCGCGCACCAGCGGGCTGGTGAACACCTCTCGGGTGGCGTCGATCATCGCGCGGATGTCGGCGGTGATGTCGCCGGGCGGCGTCTCGATCGCAGTGGGCGCTGCGGGGAAGGCCGCCTCGTGCACCAGCTCCGCCTTACTCGACCACCGGCGGTACAGCGCCGTCTTGGTGGTGCCCGCCCGCTCGGCGACGGCGGCCATCGTGAGATTCGAATAGCCGATTTCCACAAGTAGTTCGGCGGTGGCGCGAAGTATGGCAGCGTCAATGCGTGGATCGCGGGGCCGCCCGGCGCCCGGGGTCTTGTCAACGATCGACGCGTCTGATTTCATATCGCTACGGATCGTATCGTAATTACCGGCCGAAGGAACAGTCTGATGCCAAGCGAACCGGCTGTCGAAGACATCAGCCGTCTAGAACACTCAAGCCGCGACCTGACGGCGCTACCCGAGGTGATGTCGCAATGGCTGTCGACTGTGATGCCCGGCGGGGCCGTTCCCGAGATCACCGTGGAAAGCGGGGTGGACTCCAACGGGATGTCGTCGGAGACCATCATCCTGACTGGCCGCTGGGACGAGGACGGCGAACGCCGCGAGCAGAAGTTCGTGGCCCGGGTCGCCCCCGCCAAGCAGGACGTACCGGTGTTCTCGTCCTACCGCATGGACCATCAGTTCGACGTCATCCGCATCGTCGGTGAGAAGACCGATGTGCCGGTCCCCCCGGTGCGCTGGCTGGAAGCCACCGGCTCGGTGCTGGGCACACAGTTCTTCCTGATGGACTACGTCGACGGACGCGTGCCACCCGATGTGATGCCATATACGTTCGGCGGTAACTGGTTTGCCGACGCCCCCTACGAGAACCAGCGCGAACTGCAGGACAGCACCGTCGAGGTGATCGCCAAGCTGCATGCCATCCCCGAGCCGGAAAAGGTGTTCGACTTTCTCGACGACGGGTCGGAGCCAAACGCGTTGCGGCGCAACTTCAACTGGTTGAAGTCCTGGTACCAGTTCGCAGTTCCCGACATCGGCACCTCATCGCTGGTGGAGCGCTCCCTCGAGTGGCTGGAGGCGAACTGGCCAGAGGACGTCGCCGCCACCGATCCCGTTCTGGTGTGGGGCGACTCCCGCATCGGCAATGTGCTCTACGACGGATTCAAACCAACCGCCGTACTCGACTGGGAGATGGCCACGCTTGGTCCGCGCGAGATGGACGTGGCATGGATTATCTTCGCTCACATGGTCTTTCAGGAGCTGGCCGGACTGGCTGGCCTGCCCGGACTGCCCGACGTCATGCGCGAAGAGGACGTGCGCGCCGTCTACTCCCAGCACAGCGGCGTCGAGCTGGGCGACCTGAAATGGTTCTACGTGTACTCCGGCGTGATCTGGTGCTGCGTTTTCATGCGGACCACCGCGCGGCGGGTCCGCTTCGGCGAGATGGAAGCACCCGAGGACATCGAATCGCTGTTCTACCACGGCTCTGTACTCAAACGACTCATTGGAGATGACGCCTGATGCTCGGCCCCACCGACGAATTTCCTATCCACCAGATCCCGCAACCCATTTCGTGGCCAGGAGCGTCTGACCGGAACTTCTACGACCGCTCGTATTTCAACGCTCACGACCGCACCGGCGACATCTTCCTGATCACCGGCATCGGTTACTACCCCAACCTCGGCGTCAAGGACGCATTCGTCCTCGTCCGCCGCGGTGACACCCAGACTGCCGTCCATCTCAGTGACGGCATCGACCAGGACCGGCTGAACCAGCATGTGCTGGGCTACCGCGTCGAGGTCAGCGAACCGCTGCACAAATTGCGGATCATCCTCGAGGAGACCGACGGCATCGCCGTCGACCTCACCTGGAACGGGCTCTTCGATGTGATCCAGGAACAGCGCCACGTGCTTCGGTCGGGGACGCGCGTGACGCTGGACGCGCAGCGGTTCGCCCAGGTCGGCAGTTGGGCCGGGTCGATCGCCATCGACGGCGACGAGATCAAGGTCGATCCCGATGTCTGGATCGGCAGCCGTGATCGTTCTTGGGGTATCCGGCCGATCGGTGAGGCCGAACCCGCGGGACGGCCGGCGGATCCGCCCTTCGAGGGCATGTGGTGGCTGTACGTGCCGATGGCGTTCGACGACTTCGCGATCTGCCTGATCATCCAGGAGGAGCCCAACGGGTTCCGCAGCCTCAACGATGTCACGCGGATCTGGCGCGACGGGCGGGTGGAGCAGATGGGCTGGCCGAGAGTCAAGATCCACTACACCTCGGGCACGCGTGTCCCGACCGGCGCGACGATCGAGGCCACCGCGCAGGACGGCTCCCCCGTGCGTTTCGACGTGGAATCCAAGCTGCCGGTGCCTATCCACGTCGGTGGCGGCTACGGCGGCGATTCGGACTGGCTGCACGGCATGTGGAAGGGCGACAAGTTCACCGAACGCCTCACCTACGACATGACCGATCCGGCGATCGTCGGGCGTGCGGGCTTCGGGGTCATCGACCACGTGGGCCGCGCGGTGTGCATCGAGAACGGCAAGTCCGTCGAGGGCTGGGGCCTGTTCGAGCATGGCGCGCTCGGGCGGCACGACCCGTCGGGCTTCGCCGACTGGCTCACCGTCGCCCCTTAGCACTCGCGATTTCGGTGTAATCAGTCGCGGTGAGCGCGACCAACTACACCGAAATCGCAAAGAGGGCGGCCGCGGCGACGGCTTCGACCAGAAAATAGAACCAGTTCGGGTAGAACGCCGTTCGTTCGTCGAGCACCGCTGACACCAGGCGGCCGAACGCCATGCCGGCCAACGCCGCGCCGACGGTGATCAGGATGCCCGTCCGAACCGCGCCGTCGGCAACCACCGCGTATCCGAGCACCCCCGCGATCGCGAGCCCGAACCCGCCGTAGACCGCGCGGACCTCCGAGCGCGCGGCCGCCGACCCGAGGGTGATGCCGAACGGACGGATGATCGCGTCCGGGACCGCGAGCGCATAGCAGCCCATACCCGCGAAGAACACGCCGATTACGGCGATGACCGCGATCGTCACGGTAGCCTCCTGTGCGATTGAGGTAGGAGCTTCAGCATGACGGCACACACGGCGGCGGCGCTTCCACAAACCTGCTGCCCCACCGTCTGGCTGTGGCCGGGCCAAGCGCTGTATGCCGGTCCGAGCCTGAACCTGGAACCCCATTCGGGGTCGGTGTGGTGCTTGGCCGTCGGTATCGACGGGCCGTTGTCGGTGACGACGCCCGACGGCTCCGTCCGCGAAGGCGCCAGTCTGCTCATCCCCCCGCGGCTGACTCACCAACTGACGTGCCGCGGCCGCGGGCTGGTGTCCTGCTACCTGGAGCCGACATCCGTGCGCGCCGAGTCCTGCCGGACGCGGATGTCGGAGTGGACCGGCGAGATCGGCATGGTCCACACGGCCGAGACGGAGCTGACGTTCACTCCGGCCGACGACGAAAGCGCTTGCCGCTGGCTCGACTTGGCAGCACCAGCAGCGCAGCGGAATATCGATGCACGCATCGCGGCCGCAGCCCACCGGATCCGTACGGACCCTGCGACGGCGGTGCCGTCCCACGAACTCGCCACCGAAGCCGGGCTCTCAGAGTCGCGGTTCCTGCACCTGTTCCGCGCCGAAATGGGAACGAGCCTGCGGCGCTACCGGATCTGGGTGCGACTCATGCATGCGGGCACCGCGATCGCGGGCGGCGCCAATCTGACCGAAGCCGCGATGAAATCCGGCTTCGCGAGTCCCTCGCACCTGGCCGACCGATTCAAGTCGACCTTCGGGCTCTCGGCTAGCCGACTGCTTCAGACTGGGCTTGCGGTGCGGACGCCGTAGTCGAACGGCCGAACACCATCGACTCCTCGATGTCCTCGAACGGCTTACCGATGGCGTCCCGCAGATAGTTGTGCGTCACTTCCCACGGCCCATCAACGCCGGACTTCGGCAGCGCACCCTGCCCGCGCTGCACGTAGCCTGACTGCAGGTTGAACACCGGCTGCTCTGCCATGTCGACATCCCCGAGATGCGGGTAGGCATGTGTGTAGCCATGGGAATCCATGTACGCCAACAGCTTCGCCACCGAGCGGGCCGTCATGTCGGCGCCGAGCGTCCACGACGCGTTCGAGTATCCGAAGCACCATGCCGCATTCGGCACGTCCTCGAGGAGGTGACGCCGGAACGCAAACCGATCGTGGGGGTCGATCTTTTCACCGTCGATGCTCACCGTGACTCCGCCCAGGGCCTGCAACTGAATGCCGGTCGCGGTGATGATCACGTCCGCATCGATGCGTCGGCCTGACTTCAACACGATGCCGGTGGCGTCGATGTGGTCGATGTGGTCGGTCACGACATCGACGTCATCCCTGCCGACAGCCTTGTAGAAGTCGCCGTTGAGGATGAAGCACATCCGCTGATCCCACGGGTTGTACGGCGGCGTGAAATGGGTGTCGATGTCGTATCCCTCGGGCAGGTACTTCTCCGCGCCGCTGCGAAGCAGACGCTTGCTGAACTCGGGCGCCTTTCGTGCGACCAGCCAGAGCACCGAACCGAACAACGACAAGATCACGCGAGCGACCGCATGGGAGATTCTGCGCGGCAGCACTTTCCGGATACCGTTGATCACCGGCTGCACCCGCTGCAACGACAGCAGGTATGACGGTGTGCGCTGCAGCATCGTGACGTGCGCGGCTTTCTCGGCCAGCGAGGGGATCATGCTGATGGCCGTCGCGCCGCTGCCGATGACCACCAGCCGCTTGCCCGCATAGTCGAAGCCCTCCGGCCAGTGCTGCGGATGCACCACCTCGCCGTTGAAGTCCTCGATGCCGGGGAACGGCGGTGTATAGGGCTCGTCGTAGTTGTAGTAGCCGCTGGCGAAGAACAGGAACCGTCCGCGGTACGTCCTCGGCTCGCCGCTCTCTTCCGTCTGGACGGTCCAGGTGTCGGTGGCCGAATCCCAGTCGGCGGAGATGACATGGGTGTTGAAACGGATGTGCTCGTCGATGCCGTGCTTGCGTGCCGCGTCGGCCATGTATTGCCAGATGTCGCCGCCATCGGCGATCATCTCCTTGTGCGTCCACGGCTCCCACGGAAAGCTCAGCGTGAAGATGTCGCTATCTGACCGAATACCGGGATACTGAAACAGATCCCACGTACCACCGAGCCGCTCACGCCTCTCCAGGATCGTGTAACTCAGGGTCGGGTTCTGCTCACGAATGCGGTAGGCCGCACCGATACCGGAGAAGCCCGCACCGATGATCAGCACGTCGCTGTAGTCAGTCATGAGAACCTCCTAGGCGGACTTCACTGCCCTGTCGTGCGCTCGGCCGAACACCATCGACTCCTCAATACGGTCGAAACGGTGGTCGATGGCGTCGAGCACATAGTTGTGCCGCACGTTCCACGGGCGATGGGTGCCCGACTTTGGCAGCACATGTCCAGAACGCTGGACGTAACCGGCGTTGATGTTCCAGGCCGGCTTTTCGGGCATCGGCTTGTCACCGAGATGCGGGTACGCATGTGTGTAGCCATGGGCGTCCATGTACGCCAACAGCTTCGCCACCGCTCGCGCCGTCAGGTCGACGCGCAACGTCCAGGAGGCGTTGATGTAACCGACGCTCCACGCCGCGTTGGGGATGTCCTCGAGCATGTGCTCCTTGTAGACGAACCGGTCCTGTGGCTTGACCTCTGTACCGTCGACACTCAACGCGACACCGCCGAGCGCCTGCAGCTGGATCCCGGTGGCGGAGATGATGATGTCGGCGTCGATTCGCTTTCCCGAGCGCAGCACGATTCCGGTGGCGTCGATGTGGTCGATCGCGTCGGTGACCACGTCCAGGCGGCCGTCCGCGATCGTTTCGTAGAAGTCGTTGTCGAGAATGGCGCACAGTCGTTGATCCCACGGGTCGTACCGTGGCTTGAAATGCGTGTCGACCGGATAGCCCTGCGGCAGATGACGTTTCGCGCTGCTGCGGACGTAGGACCTGCTGAGCCGCGGGAACGTCCTCGCGAAAGCGTAGACGACCACCGTGAAAAAGGTGTTGTAGAGACGGGCCGCGGAATAGCCGAGTCGACCCGGCAGCAGCTTGCGCAGAAATTGCACGATGGGGTTGATGCGAGGCGTCGACAGAATGTACGTCGGTGACCGCTGCAGCATGGTGACGTGGCCGGCCTTTTCCGTCAGCGAGGGAATCATGCTCACCGCCGTCGCGCCGCTACCGATCACCACGAGCTTCTTGCCGGTGTAGTCGAGCGATTCGGGCCAGTGCTGAGGATGGATCACCTCGCCCGAGAACTGTTCGAGGCCAGGGAAGTCCGGCCGGTACGGTTCGTCGTAGTTGTAGTAGCCGGTGCCGAAGAACAGGAAGCGGCACCGGTAGGTCGTTTCGTCGCCGTCATGGTCGGTGCGCACGGTCCAGGTGTCGGTGCTCGAGTCCCAGTCGGCCGACAGCACTCGGGTGTTGAACCGGATGTGCTCCTCGATGCCGTGCTTGCGGGCCGTCTGGACCAGGTATTCGCGGATGTCGTCACCGTCGGCCACGTTCTCCGGACGCCGCCACGGTTCGAAGGGGTAGCTCAGGGTGAAGATGTCACTGTCGGACCGGATACCCGGATAGCGATTCAGGTCCCAGGTACCGCCGATGCGGGCGCGGCGTTCCAGCACCGCATAGGTCAGGTTCGGGTTCTTCTCGTGGATTCGATACGCGGCCCCGATCCCGGAGATCCCCGCGCCGATGATCAAGACATCGAAGTACTCGCCGCCGACCGTCGGACCCCTGCCCTCCGGGTGGGGGCCCACTTCACGCAAGCGCTCATCGAAGTCCATCCGCAACCTCCTTTGGTTCGGCTGGGTACCACGATATGGGTCAGGACCCGAGCGCGTCCACGATCGACGCCAATGACTCCACCGCGATCGGTCCGGGCTGGTAGAGGCAGATCTGGTCCGCGACGCCGTCGACCCGGCCGCGGATGTGTGCGGCGACCTCGGCGGGACTTCCGCAGGCCGCGATCGTGTGCAGGATGTCGTCGTCGATGAGCTTGCCCATCTCCTCCCAGCGACCCTGCTTGGACAGCGTGTTCAACTCCGGCTGCAGGTCACCCCACCCGTGCACGTCCAGGACGGGTCGGTACGCGGGCGTCGATCCGTAGAACCCCAGCAGGCGGCGAGCGGCCGTGTGGTCTTCGCCTACCGACACGATGATCTCGGGGACGATCGCGAGGTCTGCCGCGTCGCGCCCCGCAGCCGCCAGTCCCTTCCGGACATTGGGCATGGTCACCTCGTCGAGGAAGCGCCTCGACCCGAACGGCATGACCAGCAGGCCATCAGCGACCTCGGCGGTCGCCCGCGTCAGCAACGGACCCAGCGCGCCGAGGTAGATCGGGGGCGGACCGAACGGATTCGGTCCCGGGTTGAAGGTCGGTGTCATCAGGGTGTGCCGGTAGTACTCGCCGCGGAAATCGAGACGTTCGCCGTTGTTCCACGCGGCGAAGATCGCGCGCAGCGCGCCGACCATCTCCTTCATCCGCGCGACCGGCTTGTCGAAGTCCGTGCCGTAGCGCTTCTCGATCTGGGCGCGCACCTGCGTGCCAAGGCCGAGCGTGAAGCGCCCCTGCGCCAGCAGCTGCAAGTCGTTGGCCTCATGCGCGAGCTGAACAGGGTTGCGCGGGAACGCGATTGCCACGTTCGTCATGAGATCGAGGCCACCGACGGTGGACGCGACCGCCAGCGGGGCGAACACGTCGTGCGGTCCTTCGAACGTGAATACGCCACTGGCTCCCGCCTCGCGCAGCGCATGCGCGCGTTCGATCGCATCCGTCGGGCCGAACAACGCTGTCATGATCTTCACAGCGTGAGAGCCTAGTGGCGTGACCATCCCGACGAATGCCGACGTCGTCGTCGTCGGTGCCGGGTTCGCAGGCTTGGCGGCCGCGCGCGAACTGGACAAACGCGGCCGCGACGTCGTGGTGCTCGAAGGCCGCGACCGCGTCGGCGGCCGATCGTCGACGGCGACCATCGCCGGCGTCCCCGTCGACCTGGGCGGCACTTTCGTCGGCCCGACCCAGGACGCGGTCATCGCGATGGCCGACGAGCTGGGGTGCCAGACGGTGCCGACCCACAGCCGCGGAAAGAACCTCATCCGGTGGCGCGGCAAGGTCCGCGCCTACCGCAGCACGATTCCGAGGCTGTCCATCCTCGAGCTACTCGACGTTTCCCGTATCCAGTGGCGGTTCGAGCGGGTGTGCCGGCGGGTGCCGGTGGACGAACCGTGGACGTCGCCGATCGCCGACATCCTCGACTCGAAGACGCTGGACCAGTGGCTGCGATACGTGCACGCCAGCGCCGGGACCAGGGACCTGATGACGATCATGGCCAGGGTGACGTGGGGGTGCGAGCCCGATGCGGTGTCGATGCTGCACGCCGTGCGCTATGTCAAGGCCGCGGGCGGTCTCGGCCGGATGCTCGACGTCGAGGGCGGTGCACAGCAGGACCGCTTCCCCGGCGGCACGCAGCAGATCGCGATCCGGATGGCAGAAGAGCTGGGTCCGCGTGTGGTGCTGGACGCCGCGGTGCGCACAATCGAACGCCAGACCGACGGCACGTTGGCAGTCACCTCGGACAAGGGGACGGTCACCGCGAAGGCCGTCATCGTGGCCATTCCGCCGGAGCATCGCAAAGGCATCGCGTTCCTACCGGAGCTGCCGCCCGAGTACGGCAAGCTCGCACAGCACTGGCCGCAGGGCAACCTGAGCAAGGCGTACGCCGCCTACGAGACGCCGTTCTGGCGTGCCAACGGCTGTTCGGGCGAGGCCTTGTCCGACGAGGGCCCGGTCTTCATCACGTTCGACGTCAGCCCCGGCGACTCCGATGTTCAAGGTCCCGGCGTCCTACTGGGATTCACCGACTCGCGGACGTTCGACCCGCTGCCCCCCGCCGACCGACGCGACCGCGCGCTGACCGGATTCGCGGCGTTGTTCGGTGATGCCGCGCTGCACCCCATCGACTACCTCGATCACTGCTGGAGCGCAGAGCAATTCGCGCCGGGCGGCCCGACCGCAGCGGTGCCGCCGGGCTCGTGGACGACGTACGGGCCGTGGTTGCGTAGGCCGGTCGACGGCATCCACTGGGCCGGAACGGAAACCGCCGACACGTGGACGGGCTTCCTCGACGGTGCGATCCGCTCCGGTCAGCGCGCGGCCGACGAGGTGGACCGGGAACTGTCGGCTAGGAGCTGACCCGGCGTTCCTCGGCGACCGAGTCGATGAGCCAGCGCAGGTGTTTGTTGACCGCATCTGGACGCTCGAGGATCGCGCAGTGACCGCCGGACAGTTCGACGAACTGCGCGAGATTCGGCACCTCCTTGGCGATTCGGCGCGACGACACCATCGGCAGCAGCCGATCCTGCTCGCTGCCGATCACCAAGGTCGGCACCGACAGGTTCGTCAACCCGATGTGTTGCGGTCCGAGTTGGTCGACGAGCGTGCGGGCCCAACCGCCTCGTCCGGCGGGCGGGGTCGCGGTGAACAGTTCGTAGATGAACTCCGCGATCGCAGGATCGGCGTCGCGGCCGACCGCCAGGGAAGACACGAATCGTCGGCTCGTGCGCGTAGCCACTCGCAGCAGCGGCGCCTCGCCGAACGTCTTGAGCAATGTGCCCGCAGTGAGGACGCGGGCGGCGGCCAACGGGGGTGGCACCGGCAGAAAGTTCACATGACGCAGCAGGTCGCCGGTGGTCGTGTTGATCAAAGCGGCGGCGTCGACGCGCTCTGCCACCTCGTCCGGATAACGCTCCGCCCACGACGAGATCGCGATGCCGCCCATCGAATGCCCCGCGATGACGGCGCGCTCCCCCGGTTTCAACGTTGCCTCGAGCACGGCGTCGACGTCGCCGGCCAGGCAGTCCAGGCTGTAGCCGCTGCGCCTGGCGGGTATTGCGCTGCGGCCGTGGCCGCGGTGATCGAAGGCGATGACGCGGTGATCCTTGGCCAGGTCAGCGATCTGGTAGGCCCACACGCGAAGGGCGCAGGTGATGCCGTGAGCCAGCACTACGGGGTAACCGTCCTCGGGCCCGAAGACCTCGGCGTGCAGCCGGATACCGTCCTTGGAACGCACGCCGACGCTGCGTCCGCGGCCCAACGCCTCGGCCGCGGCGAACCTTCTCGCCCGCGATCGGCCTCGTTGACCTACCGCCATGGGTGCTCCCCTCGCGCTCGGCAACATTGCCGGGTTCATCAGCCTACCGGTCGGTTGGTCAGAGTTGCCGCAGGAGTTAAATGATGGCGTCGACGAATGAAAGGCCACGATGCGCGCGATACAGATAGCCAGCCTGGACGGACCGCAAGCCGCGAAGCTCGTCGAGATCGACGAACCGTCCGGCGACGGCGCTGTCCTGATCGAGGTACACGCCGCCGGGGTGGCCTTCCCCGATGCGCTGCAGTCACGCGGGCTCTACCAGTACAAGCCCGAGATGCCCTACACCCCCGGCGCCGAGATCGCCGGCGTGGTGCGCAGCGCACCTGACGGCGCACACGTCTCCGCGGGCGATCGGGTGTGCGGCCTGACAATGCTGTGCGGGGCGATGGCCGAAGTCGTTGCGCTGGCACCGGATCGGGTGTTCAAGCTGCCCGACTCCGTGTCGTTCGAGGCCGGCGCCGGCCTGCTCTTCAACGACCTCACCATGCATCACGCGTTGCTCACCAGGGGCCGCCTCACCGAGGGTGAGACCGTGCTTGTGCACGGTGCGGCGGGCGGTATCGGGACGTCGACGCTGCGGCTGGCACCGGCGTGGGGCGCGTCGCGCACCATCGCGGTGGTCAGCACAGAGGACAAGATCGCGGTCGCCGAGGCGGCCGGTGCCTCCGACGTCATACTCGCCGATGGGTTCAAGGATGCGGTCAAAGAACTCACCGCGGGCCGCGGCGTCGACATCGTCGTCGACCCGGTCGGCGGCGACCGGTTCACCGATTCGCTGCGTTCGCTGGCGCCGGGCGGGCGCCTGCTCGTGGTCGGATTCACCGGCGGCTCGATCCCCGAGGTCAAGGTCAACCGGCTGCTGCTCAACAACGTCGACGCGGTCGGTGTCGGTTGGGGCGCCTGGGCAGGCACGCATCCGGGCTATCTGCTCGAACAGTGGGCCGAACTCGAACCGCTGCTGGCGTCGGGCAAGGTTTCCGCGCCCACCCCCGAGATCTATCCGCTCGAGCGCGCAGCCGATGCAATCGCGTCGCTGGAAGACCGCAGCGCCAAGGGCAAAGTCGTCGTCAAGCTGCGGTGAGGCTGCTTCGGCGGCGACGCCGCGTCACGGTCCGGCGTTTCGATGCGGCGACAGCTGCGTGGGTGGATGTCGATGACGTACCGGCCACCGACCGCGACGAGTTGACCGTCGCGACATTCAACATCTGGTTCGACGACTACCACGCACAGCAGCGCTACCACGCGATCGCCGATCTGCTGGGTGAGCGCATGCCCGATGTCGTTGTCCTGCAGGAGGTCACGCCGGTGGCGCTTGACATCTTCCTCGAACAGGCGTGGATACGCGAGGCGTATCTGACCGCGTCGGTGGTCGACGGTGGCACCGGCAACTACGGAATGCTGATGCTGTCGCGGGTGCCCATCGTGCGGGCCACGTACTCGCAGCTGCCGACGCGCCAGACGCGCGGATTCCTCGAAGCGGAGCTGGCCCTCGACGGCGCCCGGCAGATCGTCTGCTGTGTGCACCTGGACAGCGGCAAGTCCTCGGCACGGCTACGCGGGTGGCAGTTGCGCAGGATCTTTCGTGCGCTGCGGACCGCCGAAAATGCCGTGGTGCTCGGCGACTTCAACATGCGCGACGCAGAAAACGAACGGATCGCCGCGCCGTTCTGCGACGTGTGGCCCGCGCTGCGGCCAGCAGACCCCGGCTATACCGAGAACACATCGATCAATCTGATGCGCTTCGACGCTCGGAACAAGAAGCGACACGTGCGGTTCGACCGCGTGCTTCTCAAGGGAACCCGCTGGCGCGCAGCCGGTATCGAATTGCTTGGAACGCAACCGATCTCCCCTGAGCTGCCGCGGGTGTTTCCCTCCGACCACTTCGGCGTCGAGTGCCGCCTCGTCCGTCAGAGGTAGGGGTCGGCCCAGGCGCTGATGATCTTGGCGGCTCGCGCCGCCTGGTTCTTGCCGGTGAGCAGGTGGTCGGCCCCTTCGAGCGAGACGAAGCTGCGGGGATGCCTGGCCGCGCGGAAGATCTCGCTGGCGTTGGCGATGCCGACGGTGTTGTCGGTGGGCGAATGCATGACAAGCAGCGCCCGGCGCAGGGTCCGGATCTGCTCGCGAAGATCGGCATTGCGAACGTCTTCGATGAAGTGCCGCTTGAGCGTGAGCGCCTTTCCGCCGGCCAAGAACGGCGCCTCACCGTCGGCCTCGATCCGCGCCACCAGCGCGTCGTAGTTCTTTTCGACGTGTCCGGGCTCGTACGGCGCGCCGACACTCGCGACCGCCGCCACGGTCGGGCATTCGTGCGCGGCCGCGATCACCGCCGAGCCGCCGAAGGAGTGGCCGACGAGCAGCCGAACCTCGCGACCCGACTCGTTCATGAACTCGACCGCGCGAACGGTGTCGTCGACCTTGTGCGAGAACGAACCGTCACCCCAGTCCCCCTCGGAATCGCCGAGGCCGAGGTTGTCGAAACGGAGCACACCGATGCCCTCGCTGGCGAGCTGCTTGCAGATCCGGCTGGCGGCGGGACTGTCCTTGCCGAGAGTGAAGCCGTGCGCGAAGACAGCCCATCCGCGCAGGTCGCCCTCGGGAAGATCGACGAGCCCCGCCAAAACGGGGCCCGTGGTGCTTGGAAATCTGACACGCTCGGCCACGCGCGTCATCCTGTCACCCGAACTCGCCGGCCTCCAGGCCGCGCTTGACCTCCAGTCGACGCAGCTTGCCCGACGTCGTCCTCGGCAGCTTGCCCGACGTCGTCCTCGGCAGCGAGCCGGGGCGGACGAAGACGACATCCGACGGCACGACACCGCACTCGGATGCGACGCGCTGCACGACTTGGGCGCGAAGGTCCGCCTCGTTGGATCCTCGGAACTCCGCGACGATAATGACGCCCGCACGTATCGACCGCTCTCCGAAACCAATCGCGACGACGGCGCCCTCGCGCACCCCAGGGACCGTCGCGGCCACCTGCTCCACCTCGGCGGGGAAGATGTTGCGGCCCGCGACGGTGATGAGTTCCTTGGCGCGCCCGCACACCACCAGCGCACCGTCGACGAGGTAACCCAGATCCCCGGTCGCGAACCATTCGTCGGCGCCCAATGTGGCGTCACCGATGTAGCCCGACATCATCGACGTGCCGCGAATCATGACCTCGCCAACCTCGTGCCCGGCGTCCTGCGTCGTCGTCTCGTCGCCCGATTTGATGCACACCGACATCCCCGGGATCGGCTCGCCGAGCACCGCGTTGCCCGACTCGTCGGCAGTAAGGCCACATCCCGGTTCGGGAACCGTTACTGCACAGGTGGATTCGGCCAACCCGTAGGACGGCGCCAGTGCGCCGGCGTCGAAACCGAAGCGGGCCATCTCGGTGGCGAAGCGCGCGGTGAGTTCGCAGTCGACGGGTTCACCGCCGTTGAGCGCGAACCGCATGGCGCTCAGGTCGACGTCGGTGACACGGCGCGAATACTTGCCGATCATGCCGTAGGCCATGTTCGGCGCTGCCGTGATGGACGCCCCGCTCTCGGTGAGCCAATTCAGCCATCGGAACGGCGACGCCTGAAACGCCGTCGTCGGCGCCTGCCAGACGGCTGTGCCCGCCAACGCCCCTGCGAGAAGCAAGCTCAGCCCCATGTCGTGATACAGCGGCAACCAGGAGCATCCGACGTCGGCTGTGGACACCCCGATGCGGGCGTTGAGCCCGCTCAGGTTGGCCAGCACGGCGTCCGGCGAAAGCTGTACCGTCCGCGGAACTCCCGTCGACCCCGCAGTGCCCTGCAGGATCGCCACCGGGGCGAGGCGGTCAGGCGGTACGAACGTCGTCGATCGACCCGCGGGTGCGACGGAGTCGAGTTCCTTGACGACGAGCGGCCCCTCGGAGGCCGACAGCTGCTCGAGGTGGGCGCCGTGGCTGAGCACGTGGCTGACACCCATGCCCGCAAACCTGCCGAGCGTCGTGCGCGCCCATTGATCGGTGTCGGCGCCGCGGACCGGCCCGTGGGTGATCGAGACGGCCGCGCCGGCCTGGAAGGCGCCCAGAATCGCGGAGATGAACTCGACCGTGGGTTCACCGTTCAGGCCGTCCGCGGCGACATCGTCGTTCAGCAGCCATTCCGCGACGTTCTGGGACCGCGCGTGCACCTCCGGCCATGGATGACGGGTCCGCTGCCCGTCAACCAGGACGGCCAAGAATTGGCCACTGCTTGATAGCCGGTTGGCTAAAGCCGTTGCCAACGAGTTCATTGCCACCCTCATAGCCTTGGTGTTTGGAGAACCGTCAAAGTCGATACGGTTCGTGATCACCAAAGCTAATGTATGCAGGTTTGCTGTGAACGCGCACGGTCGCCAACTGGCGGGCAGCGCAGCTACACGGTACGAGCCAACTGATCTGCAAGCAATCCGGCGAACTTCGCCGGATCGTCTGGCATGTCGCCTTCGGCGAGAAGTGCTGTGCCGTAGAGCAGTTCAGCAGTATCGGCGAGTTGCTGCAATTGGGCATCGCCGCCGCTTTTGTGCGCCTGCTGCAGCCCTACGACGAGTGGATGCTTCGGGTTGAGTTCGAGAATCCGCTTCCCCACCGGAACCGCTTGTCCGGACGACCGGTACATGCGTGCGAGGGCCGGTGTCATGCCGTAGGCGTCGGTGATCAGACAGGCAGGTGACTCGGTCAGGCGCGTCGACAACCGCACTTCCTTGACGTACTCGCCCAAAGTCTCCTTCAGCCAGGTCAACAGCTCGGCAAAATCTTGCTCCTGCTCCTGGCGCTCGGCTTCGTGCGCCGCCTTTTCATCCTCGGAGTCGAGGTCGACGTCGCCTTTGGCGACCGATTGCAACGGTTTGCCATCGAATTCGGTCACCGATCCCACCCAGACCTCGTCGACCGGGTCGGTGAGCAGCAGCACCTCATAGCCTTTGGCTTTGAACGCCTCGAGATGCGGCGACTTCACAAGCTGCTCACGCGACTGTCCCGTGGCGTAGAAGATCTGCTCCTGACCGTCCTTCATTCGCTCGACATACTGGGCCAATGTCGTGAGTGCCTCGTCGCTTTGTGTCGAGGCGAAAGACGAGATATTCAGAAGGGTTTCCTGGTTGTCGAAGTCCGACATCAGACCTTCTTTGAGGACCGCGCCGAATTGCGTCCACAACGTGGCATAGTCCTGCGGGCGCTCGGACTGCATGGTCTTGATCGTCGACAGAACTTTCTTGGTCAGCCTGCGACGGATTGCAGACACCTGCCGATCCTGCTGCAGCATCTCACGGGAGACGTTGAGCGACATGTCCTCTGCATCGACGACCCCTTTGACGAAACGCAGATGTCTGGGCAGGAGTTCGTCACAGTCAGCCATGACGAACACGCGTTTTACGTACAGCTGTATGCCGGTCCTGGCGTCCCGAGTGAACATGTCGAACGGAGCATTCGACGGAATGAACAAGAGCGCTCGGTACTCGAAGGTCCCTTCGGCCTTCATCGGGATCACCTCGAGCGGGTCGTCCCATGCGTGCGCAATGTGCTTGTAGAACTCCTTGTACTCGTCCTCGGAGACCTCGTCTTTGCCTTTGGCCCACAGCGCCTTCATGGAGTTGAGTGTCTGCGTTTCGACGGTGAGCTGTTCGTCGCCACCATCCTCGGTGGCCGGAGCACGTCGTTCGACCTGCATCCGGATAGGCCAGGCGATGAAGTCGGAATACTTCTTCACCAGCTCCCTGATCTTCCACTCCGATGTGTAGTCGTGCAGCTCGTCCTCCGCGTCTTCGGGCTTGAGGTGCAGGCTGATCGACGTGCCTTGCGGAGCATCACCGACAGATTCGACGGTGTAGGTACCGTCTCCGCTCGACACCCAGCGGGTGGCGCCACTTTCGCCTGCCTTGCGCGTCAGCAACTCGACCTTGTCGGCAACCATGAACGTCGAATAGAAGCCGATGCCGAACTGACCGATCAGATCCTCGGACGCAGCGGCGTTCTTTGCCTCACGCAGCTTTTGACGCAGCTCGGCGGTACCTGACTTGGCCAGAGTGCCGATCAGATCCACCACCTCGTCGCGCGTCATGCCTATGCCGTTGTCGCGAACGACGAGAATCCGCGCATCCTTGTCCGCTTCGATCGCGATGTGGAGGTCGGAGGCGTCGACGTCCAGTTCCTTGTTACGCAGCGCTTCCAGCCGCAGCTTGTCGAGTGCATCGGACGCGTTCGAGATCAACTCGCGCAGGAACGAGTCCTTGTTGGAGTAGACCGAGTGGATCATCAAATCCAGCAGTTGGCGGGCCTCCGCCTGAAACTCCAGCTGCTCGACATGTGACGTCATGTGATTTCGCTCCATACAGTGCAGACCTTCGATGACAGGACCGGTCGATAATATCGAGCATGCTTTTCTCAGCGCCCGGGCAACGCGTGCGCAGGGGGTTCGCGCACATCTTCTGGGTAGGCAGCGGTAGTTTTGGCCGGGAGTACCGGCTGCCCGCTCCCGACGTGCGCTATTGAGTTGCGGTACCGGACGAACGTCAAGGAGGATGCGTGAATAACGTGCCCAAGATGTTGGCACTCGGACTCGTTGAGCCTGTGGTGTTCGGGTTGATCTTGTTCTTGGCGGCAGGCACATTCGACTACTGGCAAGCGTGGGTTTTCCTGGTGGTGTTCGCGGTTTCGGGGTGGGTTCCCAGCATTTACTTGATGCGCACGAATCCCGTTGCGCTAGAGCGGCGGATGCGTGGTGGACCCACTGCGGAGACTCGAACCACCCAGAAGATCGTTATGGGGAGCTCATGGCTGTCGCTCGCAGCGATGTTGGCTGTCAGCGCCCTCGACCACCGCTTTGGCTGGTCGTCAGTACCCACGGCGCTGTGCTTGATCGGCGACGTTCTGGTGGCTGTCGGCCTAAGTGTGATGATGCTGGTGGTCATTCAGAACAGCCATGCGGCCGCCACGGTCCGAGTCGAGGCCGGGCAGAAGGTCATCTCCACCGGATTCTATGGAATGGTGCGACACCCCATGTACACCGGCAATGTGATCATGATGGTCGGTATCCCGCTTGCGCTCGGCTCCTACTGGGGCCTCATCTTCGTCATACCCGGGGTGATAGTACTGGCCTTCCGCATCCGCGACGAGGAGAAACTCCTCCGCCAAGAGTTAGACGGATACCGCGAGTACACAGAGAAGGTTCGCTATCGGCTCGTGCCTGCACTCTGGTAGCAGCCGCGCACACCGTCTCACCGAGGTGGCATGTCGCCCAGCAACCGACTCAAGCCACCAACCGACGGCGCGTCGAATAGCGCAGTCACCGTCAATCGGACACCAAGTGCATTGTTGATCGCTGAGATGGCGCGCATCGCGGACAGCGAATCCCCGCCCAGGTCGAAGAACGACTCCTGGAGGCCAACGCGGTCGAGATCCAGCACCTGAGCGTAGATACCGACCAGGATCTGCTCGACCAAGGTGGCGGGGGCGCGAGAATCGTCAACGGCGTCGTGGTGGTCGGATGCGGGCGTCGGCACCACCGGCTGGGAGACCGCTCGGCCGTTTTGCCCGTCCAGCCGAGCGAGCTCATCTTCGCTCGTCGCCAACGGCTGTGTGGGATCGGCGGCCATGGTCACCAGCACCTGCTTGAACTTTTCGATCAGCGCATCGATCGCGGCTACATCGAAAAGATCAGTGCGGAACTGGATGCGAAGGTCCAGTTCGCGTCCAGGCACCGCTTGGATCGTGAGCGGGTAGTGGTAGTAGTCGCGGTTGAAGACTTCGGCGATGACCAACTCGTCGAGGCTCCCCGCCGCGGCGGCACCGGTCGGGTAGTTCTCATACACGAAAACCGTGTCGAACAGTCTGTCCTGACCGGCGATGCGATGAATGTCGCTGAGCGCCAGGTGCTGGTGTTCGAGCGTGTGGTTGTGTGCGGTTTGCAGCTGCTCGAGCAGGTCGGCGGCCGTTGTCGCCGATGTGATGCGCGCCCGCACCGGCACAGTGTTGATCAACAGCCCCACGATCGAGTCCGCGCCGATCACTTCGGCCGGCCTACCCGAGACCACGGCGCCGAACGCGACATCGCGCTGACCGGTCAGCGAGCACAGCAGCTGCGCGAACGCAGCCTGCAACACAGTGTTGACGGTGGTGTGGTGCGAGCGCGCCAGCTCGCCAAGTGCCTGTGTCGTCGCTTCCGGAACCCGGAACGACGTGAAGTCTCGCGGGCCGACCCCTAGGCGATCCAGCGGACCCACCAAAGTCGGTGTTTCGAAGCCGGCCAACACCTCGCGCCACGCCGCCTCGGCAGCGCCGCGGTCCCGGTCCGCCAGCCAGCCGACAAACCGGCGATACGACACGGCTGCGGGGAGCCGGTGCCCGATATAGCTGGCGAAGACTTCCTGCAGCAGGATCGAGAGCGACCAGCCGTCCATCAAGATGTGGTGATTGGTGAGCACGATCCGGTGCCGATCTGGTGCGGTGCGGATCAATGCCGCCCTGAAGGCGGGCTGTTCGGCAAGGTCGCAGACCGCCGCGCGTTCGTCGGCGCAGAGCTGTTGGATCTGCTCGTCGATATCGATCACGCCGGCGCTCAGGTCGACAAACTTCCAGGGTGTCTCGGGATCGGTCGGGATGATCTGCACCGGCTCGTCAAACTGGTCGCTGAATCGGGCCGCCAGGTGGGGATGGCGGTTGACCACCGTGTGCACTGCGTCCCTCAGCCGGTTCCCGTCGAGTGCGCCGTTCACCGTGATGTCGAGCTGAACCGCGTACACATCGTCGCCCGATCCGTGGGCAACGCTCGCGTGAAAGAGCAGCCCCTGCTGCAGCGGGGTCAGCGGCAGTACGTCGGCGATCCTGTTTCGCCGCTCGAGTGCGTCGATCTGCTGTTGACTCAGCCGGGCCGGCGCGATGTCGGACGGGGTGAAACCGCCACCGCCGCGGCGTACGTGCGCGCAGATGCCGACCAGCGCCTCGAACCACAAGCGACTCAACCGACTGACCTGTTCCTCTTCAACCGCAGAGGGTGCCCACGTCCAATTGGCCTGTAAATGCGGCCCAGAGAAGGTGTCGGCGGTGCTGGCGTTGAGGTCAATGGTGTGTGGAAGCGCCAGGGGTATAGCCAGCGCAGCGCTGGCAACCGCCCCGGCGTCGGGGGTTACCCGCCAGAACTCATCGGAAAGTTCACCGGCAGCAGCGCCGAGCCGCCCCAGGTAATTGAATCCGATCTGCGGATCGGGCCCGTCTAGTTCGACATCGGGGTTCAGGTAGCGCAGCACACCATAGGTGAGGCCGTCGGGCAGAGCGCGCAGCTGCTCTTTTACGTCCTTGATGACAGCGCCCAGCACCGCATCACCGGCGATGACCTGTGTCCACGACAGTCCACCGACGGTCATCGCCACCGGATACTTGGTCGTGAACCAGCCCACTGTGCGGGACAAGTCCAAATCGTCGGCCAGGTCGTCCGCGCGCCCATGGCCCTCGACATCGATACCGATGGGTGCGCCACGATTCTTCAAGAACTCCGACAGCGCCAATCCAAAAGCGATCAACAGAACGTCTTGCACCCCCGCATGAAACGCCGCCGGCACCTCTCCAAGCAGCATGCGGGTCGTCTCGGCATCGAGCTCTGCCGACAGGTGCGCAGCATGGGCGAAGGTATCCACCGCAGGTTCGACGGCCGGCAACGCCGCAGGTGTCGCGGCCACCCGCCGCCACACCTCGGCTTGCTCCACCACTTCCGGATCCTGCGCATGTTCTGCGAGCAGTGCCGCCCACCTGGCGAACGACGTCCCACCCGCCGACAGTGCGACCGGCTGCCCGCTCCGATGTTGAGCCCAGGCAATATTCAAGTCTTCCAACAAGATTCGCCAAGACACCCCGTCGACCGCCAGATGGTGAACGACCAAAGCCAACTGGTTGTTGGAGGAGGCCCATACGGCGCTGACCATCGCGCCGGCCGCTGGGTTCAACCGTGACCGAGCTTCGACAACCGCCGCATCGGACAACACATCGACCGCCTGCAGGCACCCGCCGGCATGCACCGAACCGACCTCGGCCACCGTCAACGACCATCCCTTGGCGCTATCGTCATGGACGCGGGCCCGCAACATGGCATGCCGATTTAGCATGGCCTGCAACACCACCACCACATCGGCTTCGGTCACCCCATCGGGCGCCTGCACCACCATCGTCTGATTGAACTGATCGACCGAGCCATCCACACTCCGCAGCCAACGCATAATCGGCGTCGCCAGCACCTGCTCGACATCCTCGTCAATCCGCTCACGCGCACCGCTTATAGACGCGAGCACCGGCACGAGCTGCGCAACCCGGGCCAACCGCGAGACAGTCTGTTCGACGAAAACATCTCGCGCTCTGAACCGAACCCCGGCCGGACCGGCTCGCGATACCACCTGCATCGACAAGATGCTGTCTCCGCCGAGTTCGAAGAATGAGTCGTCGACCCCGACTCGTTCGAGCCCGAGCACCTGGGCATAGACACCGGCCAGGATTTCCTCGATGGCGTTGCCCGGGGCGCGGTAGTGGTCGACCTCTTGGTACTCCGGTGCGGGCAGGGCGCGGGTGTCGAGTTTTCCGTTGACGGTCAACGGCAGGGTATCGATGGCCATCACCGAAGCGGGGACCATGTAGGCCGGCAGACGCTCAGCGAGCTCGGCGCGAGCGGTGGAGGCCTCCGCGGTGCCGGTGATGTACCCCACCAGGCGCTTGTCTCCCGGACGGTCCTCGCGGGCGATCACGACCGCTTGTTTGACCCCGCCAATCGCCGACAGCGCGGCCTGAACCTCACCCAACTCGATGCGATACCCGCGGATCTTGACCTGCTCATCAGCACGCCCGACATACCGCAACTGACCATCAGCACCCCAGCGCACCAAATCCCCAGTGCGATACATCCGCGCTCCCGGCCCGCCGAACGGACACGCCACAAACCGCGACGACGTCAAATCCGACCGACGCAAGTATCCACACGCCAGCCCCGCGCCAGCCACATACAACTCGCCGATCACCCCCACCGGCACCGGACGCAACGACCCGTCGAGCACAAAGAACCCGAGATGAGCCAGCGGCACCCCGATCGGACTGACACTACTGTCGACGTCGCTATCGCCGATCTCGCGGAACGAGGCATGCACCGTCGTCTCGGTGATGCCATACATGTTGATCATCCGCGGCAACCCCGGATGACGATCAAACCAATTCCGAAGACGGTGCGGCTCAAGGGCTTCCCCGCCGAACACCACCGTTTCCAGCTTGAGCTGACCCGACCGCTCGGGTACCAGCGCATCAGCGGTCTGCAAGGCATAAAACGCCGACGGCGTCTGACTCAACACACTGACCTGCTCAGCAACCAGCAACGCGTGCAACTCTTCTGGTGAACGCACTACCGCATCAGGCACCACCACCAGCCGCCCGCCGTGCAGCAGCGCCCCGAAGATCTCCCACACCGAGTAGTCGAAGGCCAACGAATGGCACTGCGTCCACACCTGCCCCGCCGACAAATCCAGATCGCCGTCCAACACCTCCAGCAGCCGGATCACATTGCGATGAGTGATGGCCACCCCCTTGGGCACACCCGTGGTGCCCGAGGTGTAAATGATGTAGGCGATCTCATCGGGGGCCGGCTGCGCTAACGCGGTGCTCGGATACCCCTGGATCCCGGGGTCATCGATATCGATAATCGGCAGACCCGAACCGCCCAGCCGATCAACCAGCGCCGCGGTGGTCAGCGCGGCGACCGGCGCAGCATCGCCGAGCATGAACTCCATCCGCGCCGAGGGATGCGCCGGATCCATCGGCAGATACGCCGCCCCGGTCTTGAGCACCGCGAAAATCGCCACCACCGCCGGGGCCGAACGCTCCACCAACACCGCCACCGACTGGCCCGGACCCGCACCCCGATCAGCCAACACATGCGCCAACCGATTCGACGCCTCATCAACCTCGCGATACGTCATCGCGCGACCCTCAAACGTCAACGCCGCCGCCTCCGGCGTCTGCGCCACCTGCGCAGCGAACACCGCCGGAATCGACACCGCCGCAGGGACGTCCGCAGCCAACACCGCCCGATTACCCCACCCCTGAAGGCGGGCATGCTCACCAGCATCCAACACATCCACCGACGACAACCGCCGCGCCGGATCGGCGGTCATCGCCACCAACACCCGCCGCAACCGCCCGATCAACGCCTCAACACTGGCCGCGTCGAACACATCGGTGCGGAACTCCACCCCCCCACCAATGCCCGCCGGCTCACCAGCCGCAGTCCACCGCTCAGCCAACGAGAACGACAGGTCCATCCGGGCGGTATGAGTGTCCGCCGACAGCGGCGTCGCCGCCACATCCCCTAAAACGAACCCGCCAACACGATCCTCCTGCCCGGCGAAGTTCTGCCACGACAACATCACCTGCACCAGCGGATGATGCGCCAACGATCGGGTGGGGTTGAGCCGCTCGACGAGCACCTCGAAGGGCACATCTTGATGGTCGTAGGCGGCAAGGCTGCGCTGACGCACCTGCGCCAGCACCTCAGCAACGGTGGGATCCCCAGCCAGATCCACCCGCAACACCAACGTGTTGACGAAGAAACCCACCAATTCATCGAGCGCGGGATCACGCCGCCCGGCGATCGGGAAGCCCACCGCCACATCAGAACTCGCGCTGACCTTGCACAGCAACACCGCCAACGCAGCCTGCATCACCATGAAACTGGTCGCATTGTGCTCACGAGCGATCTGGGCAACTTGTTGCTGCAACTCGACCGGCCAGTCCACGACCACATTCGCACCGCGGTAATCCGCCTCCGCCGGATAAGGGCGATCGGTGGGCAGCTCCAACCGCTCGGGCAGACCAGCCAGCGCATCTTCCCAATACCCCACCTGCCCGGCGATGCGGCTCCCAACATCATCGAGATCACCGAGCTGCGCGCGCTGCCACAGCGTGTAATCGACATACTGCACCGCCAACGGCGCCCACCCCGGCGCCTGCCCCGCACACCGGGCCGCGTACGCCACACCCAAATCCCGCACCAACGGAGTGATCGACCAACCATCAGCCGCGATATGGTGGGCTGCGGCGACGAGCACGTATTCTTCTTCGGCGATCGTGAAAAGTTTGGCTCTCAAAGGGATTTCGGTCGTCAGGTCGAACGGGTGACGCACCTCCGCCCCGATGGCCTCATCCAGCCGGCCAGCCGACCAGCCGGTGGCATCAACAACCTGCCAGCCGAAGTCGGCCCGCTCCGCGGGCATCACCACCTGATGCGGCAACCCCTCGGGCGCCACAAACAGAGTGCGCAGGCTTTCATGACGGTCCACCACATCGGCCAGCGCCGCACCCAACGCGTCGACATCGAGAGCTCCGCTCAGTCGCAACGCGACCGGCATGTTGTAGATCGGTGACGGTCCGTGCAACTGATCGATGAACCACAACCGGCTCTGCGCGAACGACAAAGGGATATCCGTCGGTCGCTCAACAGCCACCAACGGCTCGAGCCCATCGCCCTCTTCGCCGATGCGAGGTGCCAGTTGCGCCACCGTCGGCGCCTCGAACAAAACGCGCACCCCAAGATCGGAATCCAGACCGGCGTTGATCGCAGCAACCACCCGCATCGCCGAAATGCTGTCGCCCCCGAGTTCGAAGAACGAGTCATCGACCCCGACCCGCTCGATCCCGAGCACGTGGGCGAAGATTCCGGCCAGAATCTCCTCAACCGCGCTGGCCGGCGGGCGGTGAGCTCCAACGGAATACTCCGGAGCCGGTAAGGCGCGGGTGTCGAGCTTGCCGTTCGGTGTCAACGGCAACGTATCGATGGCCACCACCGCCGCGGGAACCATATACCCCGGCAACCGCTGAGCCAACGCCGAACGCATCCCCGCCACATCAGCAGTCCCGGTCACATACCCCACCAACCGCTTATCACCAGGACGATCCTCGCGGGCGATCACCACCGCCTGCTCCACCCCGTCCAACCCGGTCAGCGCAGCCTGGATCTCCCCCAACTCAATGCGATACCCACGGATCTTGACCTGCTCATCAGCACGACCCAAATACCGCAACTGACCATCAGCACCCCAACACACCAGATCCCCAGTGCGATACATCCGCGCCCCAGGCCCACCGAACGGACACGCCACAAACCGCGACGACGTCAACCCGGACCGGCCGACATACCCACTCGCTACACCGCGACCGGCCACATACAACTCACCGACCACCCCGGCAGGCACCGGCCGCAACCAGTCGTCCAGCACGAACAACGCCGCCCCGAGCACTGGTGAACCGATCGGCGGCGCACCAGAGCCCGCAGTCAACGGCGCACTGATCGCCACGCACATCGTCGTCTCGGTCGGGCCGTAGGCATTGATCATCACCCGACCCGGCGACCACCGATCCACCACCTCAGCCGGACACGCCTCACCAGCCACCACCAACGCCATGGATCCCAAACCTTGAGGTGAGATCGCCGCCGCCGCTGAAGGAGTCTGGGTGAGAACGCTGACCTGTTCACGAACTAACAAGTCGTGCAGGTCTTCTGGTGAGCGGACCACCGACTCGGGCACCACTACGAGTCGGCCACCACGCAACAGCGGACCGAAAATCTCCCACACCGAGACGTCGAATGCCAGTGAATGGCATTGGGACCACACGCCCGCCGACGGCAGGCCGGCGTCCAGCGACTCCAGCAGCTGGGTCACATTGCCGTGCGTGATCGCCACACCCTTGGGCACACCCGTCGTACCCGACGTGTAGATCAAATACGCAATATCATCGGCGGCTCGGGCGGGTAGCCCGGTGCCGGGATACGTCTCGATCATCGGATCCTCGACATCGACGACCGACACCCCGGACCCATCGAACCGACCGGCCAGCGCTTCGGTAGTCACCGCGGCGATCGGCGCGGCATCGCCGAGCATGAACTCCAACCGCGACGACGGGTGCGTGGGATCCATCGGCACGTACGCCGCCCCAGATTTGAGCACCGCCAAAATCGCCACAACAGCCTGCGCCGAGCGCTCAACCAGCACTGCCACACACTGACCCGGACCCGCACCCCGATCAACCAACAAACGCGCCAACCGATTCGACGCCTCATCAAGCTCGCGATACGACATCGAACGGCCCGCAAAGGTCAATGCCACCGCCTCCGGCGCATGCGCCACCTGCGCAGCGAAGACCGCCGGAATCGACACCGCGGCAGACACATCCCCGGTCAATATCGCGCGATTACCCCACCCATCCAACCGGGCATGCTCAGCGGCTTCGAGCACATCCAGAGACGACAACAGACATGACGGGTCGGCTGTCATCGTCCCGAGCACCCGCTGCAACCGCTCAATCAGCGCCTCGATTGTGGTCGCGTCGAACACATCGGTGCGGAACTGCACGGTCCCGCCGATCCCGGCAGGCTCACCGTCCGGGTTCCACCGTTCAGCCAAAGAAAACGCCAGATCCAAGCGGGCGGTGTGAAGGTCCACCGGCAGCGGCGCAACCTGCAGTTCACCCAGGGCCAGCCCGGCGATCGGATCGTCGTCCTGCTGGTTCTGCCACGCCAACATCACCTGGGTGAGCGGGTGATGGGCCAACGAGCGGCTGGGATTGAGTCGTTCGACGAGCACCTCGAACGGCACGTCTTGGTGCTCGTAGGCGGCCAGGCTGCGGTGACGCACTTGGGCGAACAGGTCAGCGACGGTGGGAGCACCGGCCAGATCCACTCGCAGCACCAGCGTGTTGACGAAAAAGCCGACCAGGTCATCGAGCGCGGGGTCGCGCCGGCCTGCGATCGGGAAACCGACTGCGACATCGGTGCTCGCGCCGTGTGTCGAAAGCAGAACGGCCAAGGCAGCTTGGACGACCATGAAGCTGGTCGCATCGTGCTCGCGGGCCACCGCGTTGACTCGCTGTTGCAGCTCGGCAGGCCAGTCCACGAGTACGGCGGCGCCGCGCTGGTCGGCGATTGGCGGGTAGGGGCGATCCATGGGCAGCTGGAGCCGCTCGGGCATTCCGGCCAGCGCATCTTCCCAGTACGCCAGCTGCCCGGCGATGCGGCTCTGGTTGTCGCTGAAATCACCCAGTTGTGCGCGCTGCCACAGCGTGTAGTCGGCATACTGCACCGCCAACGGCGCCCACTCCGGTGCTCTCCCCGCGGACCGGCTGGCATATGCCACACCCAAATCGCGTACCAGCGGTGACATCGAAACCCCGTCGGCAGCGATGTGGTGCACCACGGTCACCAGTACGTGGTCGGCATCGGCGACACGGAAGAGGGTGGCCCGCAACGGTATTTCGGCGGCGAGGTCAAACGGGTGGCGCGCCGCGTCACCGATTCCCTCCTCCATCTGAACAGGTGACCAGCCGGTCGCGTCGACGACCTGCCAACCAAAGTCGGCACCCTCAGGTGGCACCACCAACTGATGCGGCATCCCCTCGACCGCTGGGAATATCGTCCGCAGGCTCTCGTGACGGCCTACCACGTCGGCCAGAGCCGCACCCAACGCGTCGGCGTCGAGATGGCCGCTCAATCGCAGCGCCACCGCGAGGTTGTAGACGGCTGATGGTCCCTGCAATTGATCCAGGAACCACAACCGGGTCTGGGAAAAGGACAGCGGAATCACCGATGGCCGCTCACCTGCGACCAGCGGACCGAGCCCACGGCCGCCTGCGCCGATGAGGGGTGCCAACTGGGCGACCGTCGGCGCCTCGAAAACCGTGCGCACCGCCATACCGACATCAAGGGCGGTGTTGATTGCGGCGATGAGCCGCATTGCCGATAGCGAATCCCCGCCGAGTTCGAAGAACGAGTCGTCGACTCCGACGCGTTCGAGCCCAAGGACCGAGGCGTAGATGCCGGCCAGGATTTCCTCGATGGCGTTGCCTGGGGCGCGGTAGTGGTCGACCTCTTGGTATTCCGGTGCCGGCAGGGCGCGGGTGTCGAGTTTTCCGTTGACGGTCAGGGGCAGGGTGTCGATGGCTATCACCGCGGCGGGGACCATGTAGGCCGGCAGACGCTCAGCGAGCTCGGCGCGAGCGGTGGAGGCCTCCGCGGTGCCGGTGATGTACCCCACCAGGCGCTTGTCTCCCGGACGGTCCTCGCGGGCGATCACGACCGCTTGTTTGACCCCGCCAATCGCCGACAGCGCGGCCTGAACCTCACCCAACTCGATGCGATACCCGCGGATCTTGACCTGCTCATCAGCACGCCCGACATACCGCAACTGACCATCAGCACCCCAGCGCACCAAATCCCCAGTGCGATACATCCGCGCTCCCGGCCCGCCGAACGGACACGCCACAAACCGCGACGACGTCAAATCCGACCGACGCAAGTATCCACACGCCAGCCCCGCGCCAGCCACATACAACTCGCCGATCACCCCCACCGGCACCGGACGCAACGACCCGTCGAGCACAAAGAACCCGAGATGAGCCAGCGGCACCCCGATCGGACTGACACTACTGTCGACGTCGCTATCGCCGATCTCGCGGAACGAGGCATGCACCGTCGTCTCGGTGATGCCATACATGTTGATCATCCGCGGCAACCCCGGATGACGATCAAACCAATTCCGAAGACGGTGCGGCTCAAGGGCTTCCCCGCCGAACACCACCGTTTCCAGCTTGAGCTGACCCGACCGCTCGGGTACCAGCGCATCAGCGGTCTGCAAGGCATAAAACGCCGACGGCGTCTGACTCAACACACTGACCTGCTCAGCAACCAGCAACGCGTGCAACTCTTCTGGTGAACGCACTACCGCATCAGGCACCACCACCAGCCGCCCGCCGTGCAGCAGCGCCCCGAAGATCTCCCACACCGAGTAGTCGAAGGCCAACGAATGGCACTGCGTCCACACCTGCCCCGCCGACAAATCCAGATCGCCGTCCAACACCTCCAGCAGCCGGATCACATTGCGATGAGTGATGGCCACCCCCTTGGGCACACCCGTGGTGCCCGAGGTGTAAATGATGTAGGCGATCTCATCGGGGGCCGGCTGCGCTAACGCGGTGCTCGGATACCCCTGGATCCCGGGGTCATCGATATCGATAATCGGCAGACCCGAACCGCCCAGCCGATCAACCAGCGCCGCGGTGGTCAGCGCGGCGACCGGCGCAGCATCGCCGAGCATGAACTCCATCCGCGCCGAGGGATGCGCCGGATCCATCGGCAGATACGCCGCCCCGGTCTTGAGCACCGCGAAAATCGCCACCACCGCCGGGGCCGAACGCTCCACCAACACCGCCACCGACTGGCCCGGACCCGCACCCCGATCAGCCAACACATGCGCCAACCGATTCGACGCCTCATCAACCTCGCGATACGTCATCGCGCGACCCTCAAACGTCAACGCCGCCGCCTCCGGCGTCTGCGCCACCTGCGCAGCGAACACCGCCGGAATCGACACCGCCGCAGGGACGTCCGCAGCCAACACCGCCCGATTACCCCACCCCTGAAGGCGGGCATGCTCACCAGCATCCAACACATCCACCGACGACAACCGCCGCGCCGGATCGGCGGTCATCGCCACCAACACCCGCTGCAACCGCCCGATCAACGCCTCGACACTGGCCGCATCAAACACATCGGTGCGGAACTCCACCCCCCCACCAATGCCCGCCGGCTCACCAGCGGCCGTCCAGCGCTCAGCCAACGAGAACGACAAGTCCATCCGGGCGGTATGAGTGTCCGCCGACAACGGCACCGCAGCCACATCACCTAGGGTTAGTCCGGCGGTGGCGTCCCGTTGTCCGGCGAAGTTCTGCCACGCCAGCACCACCTGCACGACTGGGTGGTGGGTTCGGCTGCGCGTCGGGTTGAGCCGCTCGACGAGCACCTCGAAGGGCACATCTTGATGGTCGTAGGCGGCAAGGCTGCGCTGACGCACCTGCGCCAGCACCTCAGCAACGGTGGGATCCCCAGCCAGATCCACCCGCAACACCAACGTGTTGACGAAGAAACCCACCAATTCATCGAGCGCGGGATCACGCCGCCCGGCGATCGGGAAGCCCACCGCCACATCAGAACTCGCGCTGACCTTGCACAGCAACACCGCCAACGCAGCCTGCATCACCATGAAACTGGTCGCATTGTGCTCACGAGCGATCTGGGCAACTTGTTGCTGCAACTCGACCGGCCAGTCCACGACCACATTCGCACCGCGGTAATCCGCCTCCGCCGGATAAGGGCGATCGGTGGGCAGCTCCAACCGCTCGGGCAGACCAGCCAGCGCATCTTCCCAATACCCCACCTGCCCGGCGATGCGGCTCCCAACATCATCGAGATCACCGAGCTGCGCGCGCTGCCACAGCGTGTAATCGACATACTGCACCGCCAACGGCGCCCACCCCGGCGCCTGCCCCGCACACCGGGCCGCGTACGCCACACCCAAATCCCGCACCAACGGAGTGATCGACCAACCATCAGCCGCGATATGGTGGGCTGCGGCGACGAGCACGTATTCTTCTTCGGCGATCGTGAAAAGTTTGGCTCTCAAAGGGATTTCGGTCGTCAGGTCGAACGGGTGACGCACCTCCGCCCCGATGGCCTCATCCAGCCGGCCAGCCGACCAGCCGGTGGCATCAACAACCTGCCAGCCGAAGTCGGCCCGCTCCGCGGGCATCACCACCTGATGCGGCAACCCCTCGGGCGCCACAAACAGAGTGCGCAGGCTTTCATGACGGTCCACCACATCGGCCAGCGCCGCACCCAACGCGTCGACATCGAGAGCTCCGCTCAGTCGCAACGCGACCGGCATGTTGTAGATCGGTGACGGTCCGTGCAACTGATCGATGAACCACAACCGGCTCTGGGCAAACGACAAAGGGACAACCGCAGGCCGAACAGCAGGGCGCAACGGCTCCAACCCGCCGGCGCCGGCGCCGATATGTGGCGCCAGCTGAGCGATGGTCGGCGCCTCGAACAAGACGCGCACCCCAAGGTGGGAATCCAGACCGGCGTTGATCGCAGCAACCACCCGCATCGCCGAAAGCGAATCCCCGCCGAGTTCGAAGAACGAATCATCGACCCCGACCCGCTCCAAACCCAGAA